>JAEFBC010000123.1 GCA_016292155.1 Saccharofermentans sp.
TGACGACTATTCTTTTCGCAAAGTTAACAGGAGTGCGTGATCCGGAATATTTGCTCAAAGTAGATCTCCTATCTGTTTTTATTCAAACTAACAAAGAATAAACTCTCGCGCCTTAAATTGCAAGGAATAAACGGCTTTTTTGGATATTTATCCGTTCTGGTTCTGATTATCCTGGCCACCGCCGCCGCCGCCGTTTGGTCCGGGCGGGAGAGGCGCGGGTGTCGGGGCAACGTGCTCGGTGCAGGGATTGCTTTCCTTAGGACACAGGAAGCTGCCGGATACGAAGTAATCCGTGTAGATCTTTGCATTTGCCTGTTTGCAGGCATCTGTAGGATAGTAACCGGATTCGCAGACAGATACTTTTACGATGGACTTCGGCTTGCTGAATGACGCACCGGGGAGATCTGCGTGGATCTTTTTCATTACCCACATCCAGATCCTTACCGCACCGGAATAGTCGTAAGAAGGGATCTTGGTCTGCCTGAGCCTGTTGTCGTAGCCGTACCAGGTTGCAGCCGTATAGTACGGCGTGAAACCGCAGAACCACTTATCGATATCGTCTGAAGTCGTACCTGTCTTGCCGGCGGTATCGATAGCCTTGCCGTTCTTACCCTTGAGCTGGCCGCCGTAATTGGAAGGCGTACCTGTGGTAACGACACCCTTAAGGATATCGCCGATGAAGAAGCACGTTTCAGCCGAGTAGACTCTGTAGCTGATAGGGTCGGACTTGATGATGACGTTACCGTCGGAATCAAGGACCTGGGTGTAAGCGAAAGGCTCGACGTAGGTTCCGCCTGAAGCGAAAGTGTGGTAAGCGCCGGCCATTTCGAGCGTTGACATACCATGGGTGAAGCCACCGACGGCCTGTGAAGGGAATGCGCCTTCGGAGGTTCTGTCGATACCTACCTGTTTTAAGTACCAGAGGGCTGTCTCACCGCCGACTTCGGACCAGACTTCTGCAGCAATGGTGTTGAGCGAGCGGACGAGAGCGCTTCTGATAGTTGTTTTACCTGAATAAGAACGCGTGTAGTTAACCGGCCATGCAGTCTTGGGGTGTGCAGGGTCAAGGTGCTTGGGCGCGTCGTTTACTACGGTCGCGGGCGCTATTATGCCGAGCTCGAAAGCAGGGCCGTATGCGATCAGGGGCTTGATCGAAGAACCGGGGTTACGGTGGGTGGAGACCGCTCTGTTGTGGGAGAGGTTCATGGTCTTTTCACCATAGCCGCCGGCCATCGCAACGATAGCGCCGGTACTGTTATTGATGATTACCATTGAGCCGTTGGGCTTCTCGGGGTAATCGGATATCTTGTCCGGTTTGGACTGGAAAAGGCTCTGATTCGTGAATGCCTCATCGAGGACTGCCTGGGTGGCAGGCTCCAATGTGGTATAGATGTGATAGCCCCTGTTGTAGACCAGGGTCGAAGCAAATTCTCTCTTGATGCCTCTTGCCTTTGCGAGATCGCCGATGACCTCAGAAATGGCATATTCGCAGAAATAGGAGTTGACCTTGGTGCTCCTGTCAGTATTTCTCTGACGGAACTTGAGCTCGCTGTTGAGAGCTTCGTCGTACTCTTCCTTGGTGATCATCTCGAGCTCGTACATCTTTCCGAGGATCGTTCTCATACGTCTCTGGGCATTTCTTCTGCCTGTCTCTCTCAAAGGATTGTAGAAAGAAGGGCTCTTTGGAAGGCCTGCGATGAGGGCGCACTCGGGAAGTGTAAGTTCGGAGGCATTCTTGCCGAAATAGTTCATTGCGGCAGCCTGAACGCCTACATAGTTGTTGCCCATCGGGGCAAGGTTGATATAGAGCTCTAAGATCTCATCTTTACTTAGATTCTGCTCAAGCTGCATAGCGGAGAACCACTCCTGTACCTTACGGGATGTGGAGTGCTCGTCCTGGCCGCTTATGAGCTTTACTGTCTGCTGTGTGATCGTGGAACCGCCGTGTGTAGCCGAACCGCCGTTTGCGATGGCTGAGATGAGGGCGGAACCGATACGCTTGATATCGATACCGTTGTGCTCGCGGAAACGCTCATCCTCGATGGCGATGATGGCGTCATCAAGATATGTATCCTTGATGTCGCTGTAGGATACATAGATTCTGTCGACGTTCTCTGAGCCGGTGAGCTTTGCGATAACGTTATTCTCGCTGTCATATACGAATGAAGTCTGGGATGCTTCGGAAGTTGAAGTAAGGTCGCCGATGGACAGGGGCTTTGTCGTTGAAGCGTAGCCAAGGAGCATTCCGGCGCCGAAGCCTCCGAAAACGAAAGATACACATAAAATGCCGACGACACCGATCTTAACGATATCTCCAACGAAGCTTAAGACTTCGTGTGACCAGCTGCGGTTGAATCCGCACTTTGTCGGCTTACCCTTGAGCTGACTTCTGAGTTCGTCAGCAAGAGCGCTGTTCTCGGGCGCTACGGGTCTGGTTGATCTTTGTTTCTTGTTCTCACTGCTTTGAGGCAATTTAAACTTCTCCTTAAAACAAAATTCAGCATATTTTACTACGATTTTGCATATAATTATATTACTAATATGAGGCAAAGGCTAAGTCAGGAGGTCCCGGGTGGGGCTTATACAGGTCAAAATAACGGCTTTGGGCAGTGAAGGACAGGGCATCGGGGCCTTGCCTTCCGGCAAAACATGCTTCGTTCCGGGGGTGTTTCCCGGCGAGGTCTGCCTTTGCGAGATCGAAAATGAGACCTCCAAGTATGCCGTCTGTAATGCTTTAGAGGTCATAGAGACGTCCCCTGACAGGATCTCGCCTTTCAGGCCGGCAGATGAAGTCTGCGGAGGGCTTCCGTTCGCGGCCTTGTCATATGAAGCGCAGCTCAGGTTCAAGCAGACCCGTGTAAGAGACTGTCTTACAAGGATCGGAGGGTTCGATGAAGCTCTCTTAAATGATGTTTTTAAGCCTATATTAGGAGCGGAAGACCCTTCAAGATACAGAAATCACATGCAGTATGCGGTGAGGGACGGTAAGATCGGCCTTCTCTGTGCCAAGTCCGACAGGCTTGGGGATTACGACGGCGGACTCATTGAATATGAGATCTTCGGCAAGATAAAGAACATGGCCAGCATAGTCTTTGACCGTGCGCCCACAAGGCTCTTTGACGGACTGATATTAAGGGGATCTGAGAGGACAAAGCAGATCCTGGTGGAGTTTGTCAGCTCGCAGGACGGCCCTCACGAAGTGATAATCAGAGATGCTGAGAGATATTTCGAGACGACACATCTTTTCGATAACATATGCAATACATGCGAAGAAAATGGCTATGTACTGAACGGATTCCTGTTCAGGATAAGCCCGACGAAGACTTCCAGGCGCACGCGAACGGGCGTCAGGACCATCTATTCAGGCGTCGATTACTACGATGAGATCTTCTGTGGAAGGAACTTCAGGATAAAGGCCGGATCGTTCTTCCAGGTAAATACGGAACAGGCCGAAAAGCTTGCAAATAAAGCCGCCGAAGCATGCAGCGGCGCAGATGTCATCTACGACCTTTACTGCGGCTGCGGAACTCTGGGACTCGCGGTAAAGCAAAAAGGCCAGAAGCTCCTGGGCATCGAAGTAGTACCGGAAGCGGTCCAGTCAGCAAAGATCAACCGTTCACTGGCGCTTGATGAAAAGGAAGCCGGAGAGTGCGAATTCATCTGCAAGGACGTGCTGAAGGCTGATTTCGCGCAGCTCATAAAGAGCGGGAAGATGCCTGCTCCGGACTGCATTATCGTGGACCCTCCGAGAAAGGGACTTGATATCGGTGTGGTAAAGAAGATCATGGAACTTAATGCGCCTAAGATATGCTATATCTCATGCGACCCGGCGACGCTCGCAAGGGATCTTAAGATGATAGCCGGGGAGTATAAGATCGAAGAAGTAACCCCTGTCGATCTTTTCCCGAACGCGAGTCATGTCGAGACAGCTGTCCTGATGACAAAAAAGTCAATTTGATCGCAGCATATGAGGTGTTTGCCGCCAGACTCTGACAACTTATTGTGGTAGTTAAAAATTGTTCTTTGAATGTTTAAAATTCCTTGATTTTTCGCCGATATAATAAAAGCATATTAGCAGAAAGCGAGGTCAATAATATGAGAAGAACATCATTTACGGCATTGATCATGGCCTTGGTTATTTCATTCTGCGGATGTTCCGTTTTGCCTTCAGCAACAAAACTTCCAATCGATGATGAAGAGACTAACCGGCAAACCAGCGAAGATCCGTCTATTGATACAGATATCATTCCCGGCGATGAGACAAGCGAAGATATTCAGGTGTCCGGGACGACCGCATTCGATCAGTCATCATTTGTTTTGATGATTCCGAATTCAGCAGATATGCCTATTGGCTGGGAATTCGTCGATATAACTGTTAACGGCGAATTTAGAAGAGTAAACGCTAATTTTCTTATGGAACCATCAGCTATTGATGCCGATCCGTGCTATACCTATTATGACGTAACCATTCATTCCGACAAGCCTAACCCGGATGATAATATTTCGAATATTATGTGGGTCGGAAAATATTTCTTCAAAGATAATATCACGAAGTACATAAGGGAAGTCCATGATCCTGATGAACTGGTTAGTACAGGGTTTTATCTTTTCGAATACGATTTCAAGGCAGCTGCATATAAAGGAAAAGACAAGGAATATGTTGTCGTTTCCATTCCTGCAAACTGGGAAAAGGATATGGCTACCTTGATGATAGCAAAAGATGACGGATCACTGATTGCAACGCTGGCAACTAACACCGCCAAGATTACGTTAAGCGGAAATGATGCGGACAAATACAAGGACTATTATGGTTACTGCAAATTCTTCACTTTCAACGAGAATTCCATAACTTTCCTGAAAGTATCCAAAGTTGAAGACGGGGTTACATATCTGACAGAATATGAGGTAACGGTCGATAACAATAAGATCTCAACATCAGAAACCGGAAATGTTTATCAGACCAGTGATACCGTTCCCGAACAGCAGGACTTCACTATTTACTGAGATTACTGATAATTGATTTTTCTGAACAGCAGTCCATTGAGACTGCTGTTCTTATTTCCTTATGTTTCATGGTATTATTTCCTAATGATATAGGGGGAAACTATGGAAAGAAGACGCATTATCTATTTTATTATCATCATTACATGTCTGATCTACGCAGTTGCAGACAGCTTTATTGCCGTGCGCCAGTCTTACGACAAGTATCTGTCAGGCGAGTATTTTTTCAGGCAGAAAGCACGTACCGTAGACACTCACGGTGAAAACTGGTGGGCTACGGCGGAAGCGCAGAACATGGATTTTTCCGATCCGAAGAATGTCCTGCTGACGTCCGACAATATGAGCGTCTATGCAGTCGGTCCGCATGACGGTGTCTGCACTGTGTGTTATGGCGAGACTGTTATTGAGGATTTTCCTATAAAGAATCTGAAATTCGAGAATGATGAAGAAGAGTTTTTCTATGGCTCGAAAATATATACTTACGAAGAATATGTCGACATAGTCAGCAATATGGACGAGAGCCAGCTTAAGAGCCTTCGAGTAAGCGACAAGGGCATGGCAAACTTCATGGAGATCAGAAAGCTCATGTTCATCCTCGCCGGAGTTGATGCGGCGCTTGCCTTGATCCTCCTTTTCCTCTACAGAGCTGAACTCGATGGTGCGTTTAATATTGTCATGCTGCTGGGTGCTATTTATAGTATCTTTTTCGAAGTGGTAACATTCTTTGCTTTTGGTATGGGGGCATAAACATGAAAATGATACTTGAGACAGAAAGATTATTTTTACGCGAGATGAGCATGGATGATTTCGATGCTCTCTATAAAGTCCTGGCAGACAGGGAGATAATGCAGCACTACCCTTATACCTTTGACGAGGAGAGGGTAAGAGGCTGGATCGAGCGCAACATGAACCGCTATAAGGACAACGGCTTCGGCCTTTGGGCAGTATGCCTTAAGGAGACCGGCGAGATGATCGGTGACTGTGGCCTTACTTTGCAGAATATCGAAGGCGAGATGCTGCCGGAGATCGGTTACCACATCCGCAGGGACCAGCAGCGTAAAGGCTATGCGAAGGAGGCAGCTTCTGCTGTCCGCGACTGGGCATTTAAGAACACGGAATATCCGGCCATTTATTCCTACTGCAAATATACTAATACCGGCTCTTTTAAGACCGCGGAATCGATCGGCATGCACTTTTGCAAGGAATATCCCGACGAGGCAAACGGTATAACGCATGTATCGGTAATAAGGCGGGAAGACCTGTGAGTAATCCGTGGGAAGAAATAGCATTAAGCGATTACGAGAATCACATGAGCCTGGAGTCTGTTAAGCAGCTTCAGGCCATGAATTCCATAATGAAGAAGCAGTTCGGTGACTATCCGGTCAGAACCGCGATGGTACTTGGCATTGCTGGCGGCAACGGCCTTGAACATGTAAGTCCCGACAAGTTCGAAAAAGTATACGGCGTCGATATCAACGAAGAATATCTGAAGGCCGTAAGAGAGCGTTATAAGGATCTTGCAGGCATATTGGAGTGCCTTCATATTGACCTTATCTCAGAGTGCGGAAAGCTCCCGCATTCAGAGCTCGTTATCGCAAATCTCCTGATCGAATATATCGGCTATGAGGTTTTCCAAAAAGCTGTAAAAAGAATCGATCCCAAGTATGTCTCCTGCGTTATCCAGATCAATACAGGTGACGCGCAGTGGGTGTCGGATTCGCCTTATCTGCATGCTTTTGACAGGCTTGACGAAGTTCACTGCCAGATGGAGGAAAATGCGCTCATAGCTTCTATGAAAGACACAGGTTATCGTATAATACTGAATGAATCAGATTCGCTTCCGAACGGCAAAGCTCTTCAGCGGATCGATTTCATAAAAGAGTAAACGGGGAATTTTATAGTGGGTAATAGGACAGGACTGGTTTTGGAAGGCGGCGCGATGCGCGGCATGTTTACTTGCGGCGTGATCGACGTTCTCATGGAAAATGACATATGGTTTGAAGGCGCTGCGGGGATCTCTGCAGGTGCGGTTTTCGGATGCAATTACAAATCAAGGCAGATCGGCAGAGCTATACGCTACAACAAGAGATTTTGCAAAGATCCGAGATACTGCAGTTACAGATCGCTCATCAGGACGGGCGACCTTTACGGCGCGGATTTCTGCTATCGCGAACTGCCTGACGAGCTGGATATTTTCGACCGCGAGACATTTAAGAACGATCCGATGGAATTTTATATCGGCGCTACGGACTGCGCGACCGGAAAGTGCTTTTATCACAAGTGTACGGACGGCGGCAAAGAGGACCTCAAATGGATGCAGGCCTCTGCTTCGATGCCCATAGTATCGACGCCCGTTGAGATCGGCGGCAATCACTATCTCGACGGCGGCATCGCGGATTCGATCCCTTATAAGTTTATGGAGAGCATAGGATATGAACGCAATGTTATCGTGCTCACGCAGCCCAAAGGCTATGTGAAGAAAAAGATGTCATCTCTTATGAAGCTTGCGCTCCATAAATATCCCGCGATCGCAGAAGGCATGATGAAGCGCCATGAGGTTTACAACAGGCAGGTCGAAGAGATCGAAGAGCGCGAGATCAAGGGCACGGCGTTTGTCATAAGACCTCCCATGCCCATCGGCATAGGCAGGACGGAAAGAGATCCCGAAGAGCTCGAGAGGGCTTACCAGATGGGCAGAAAAGAGGCTTTTCAGGCATTGCCTCATCTCAAAGCATTTCTCGAAAGATAATTGTGTTATAGTTCAATAAAAGTATCGAAAGGACCGGCTGTCATGGTACGCGAAGCCCGCAAAGATGAACTTGATGCACTGCTTGAGCTCTATCTGAACCTTCATGAGGAAGGCATTCCGGAGCACGACGATCACCTTGCAAAAACATGGGAACAGATAGTGAACGATCCCAATCACCACATCATTGTTAAGGAGATCTCAGGCAAGCTCGTATCCTCATGCGTGTGCGTGATAATCCCGAATCTTACGAGAGGCATAAGGCCCTACGCATTCGTCGAGAATGTCGTGACCCACAAGGATTACCGCAAGAAAGGCTACGCGACCGAGTGCCTCGATTACGCGAAGAAGATCGCAATGGACAACAACTGTTATAAGATGATGCTCCTCACGGGCTCGAAAAGACCGGAAACGCTGAATTTCTACAAGAACGCAGGCTACAACAGCAACGACAAGACAGCATTTATACAGTGGCTCGGAGAAAAATAAAATGAACAAAGTAGGAACCAGACAGATCGAGACAGAAAGACTTTTACTCAGAAGATTCGTAATAGAAGACGCTGAAGATATGTACAGCGGCTGGTGCAACGATCCCGAGGTCTCCAAGTACCTCACATGGCCGCCGCACGAGAGTGCAGATGTCACAAGATATCTTTTGAACACATGGATCCCGGGATATGAGAAGGGCGACTATTTCAACTGGGTAATCGAACTTAAAGAGACAGGGAAGATCATCGGAAACATCTCCGTTGTACAGGTCCGCGAAGATATCGGCGAAGCCCTTATCGGCTACTGCCTGTCGCGCAAATGCTGGGGCAACGGATATATGCCTGAGGCTTTGAAGGCAGTAATAGATTATCTTTTCGACGTTGCAGGAATGAACAGGGTAGTGGCATCTCACGATGTAAACAACCCCAAGTCCGGGCGCGTTATGCAGAAGGCCGGCATGAAGTACGAAGGCACGCTCCGCCAGGCCGGTCACAACATGCAGGGCATAGTAGACCTCAGTTATTATTCAGTCATCAAGAGCGACAGGGAACAGCAGTAAGGCAATATAAGCAAGGCTTGGCGGGAGGACTGGCATGAAATACGGAGAGAGCACGTTTGATATTCTATATCTGGTCTTCACGGTCGTTATGGGTCTTCTGATCCTTTCAAAGAGGAAAGATACCATTGGAAAACTCATGGGAATCGCGACGCTTATACTGGGTTTCGGCGATGCGTTCCATCTCATTCCGAGAGTAGTCAATTACTTTGCAGACGGTGATTTCTCATTCTGGCTCGGAACGGGAAAGATGATCACGTCGATTACCATGACGGTCTTCTATGTGTTTATGTATCTGATATGGATCAGGGCATTTAAGGCTCAGGAAAACAGGATTTTCAAGACCGTTTTCTATATCGCTGTTATCTTAAGGATAGCCCTGTGCCTTCTTCCACAGAACAGATGGTTTACGAATGACGGCAGTCTGCTCATGGGAATAATCAGAAACATACCATTCGTCGTGGTCGGCGCACTGATCGTCATTATCTGGTTCTCGAGGCGGAAAGACATAAAGGTTTTAAGCCCTGTCTGGCTTCTGGTCACTTTGTCATTTGCATTCTACATTCCGGTAACGCTCGGGGCATCTTTTATTCCTGTTCTCGGAGCACTGATGCTTCCGAAGACGGTTTGCTACATGCTGCTGATAGTTTGCTTTTGGCGTTATGCAAAAAGGGATAAGCAATGAAACGAAAAGACATTAAAGAAAAAGTTTTCGAATACATAGGTGAGAAGTATCTTGTCTCTCCCGAATATCCGTGGGAAAAGTACGACAGGAGCTGCGTTTTCAGGCACAAGGAGAACGGCAAATGGTTCGGCCTCATAATGGATGTCAGAGGCGATAAGGTAGGTCTGGAAAGTCCTGATGTTATCTATGTCATGAACCTCAAGATCGACGACCCTATCTTCCACGATCTGCTCGTAAAGCAGAAGGGAATAATCCCGGCTTTTCACATGAATAAGAAGAACTGGATCTCCGTGCGTTTAAACGGCGATGTGCCGGAGAAAAATGTCTTTGATCTCATCGACGCGAGCTTCGAAGCGACCGCACCCAAAAGGCGCAAAGCCAAGGTAATAATGCGCGAACCCAAGGAATGGATAATCCCTTCAAACCCCAAGTACTACGATGTTATCGCAGCTTTTAAGGCTTCTGATGTCATCGACTGGAAGCAGGGAAGGGGCATCATGCGCGGCGACACGGTATTCCTTTATGTCGGTGCGCCGGTGTCCGCGATCCTATATAAATGCATGGTTCTGGAGACTGACATCCCCTACGATTATTCTGATAAGAATCTCACGATAACGGCTCTCATGAAGATAAAGCTCTTAAAGCAGTATGAGCCTGATGAGTTTACGTTTGAAAGGCTCAATGACGAATTCAAGATCTTTGCCATCAGGGGTCCCAGAGGCACGACGCCGAGTTTATCTGCTGCGCTGAACGATTAGCACCTACATATAAATTTTCGAATAACATGAAAAATGTCTGCAGGTTTTGCGAAAAACCGGCCTATTCCGGTGCCAACCTACATATAAAACTCCATAAATCTATAAAAA
>JAEFBC010000020.1 GCA_016292155.1 Saccharofermentans sp.
AATAAGTAAGTCCCGAAGATTGTCCCCGTGAATATTTACTTTGTTGAAAAGGGTCGTATAAAACACAATACGGTCAGTATAAGGAAAACTTCTTATATGCAGCATGATTTCATTCAATTCTGAAATCATTCCGGCTCCTCATGTAACAAACAAATGTTCTGTTCATATAATAGAACAAGAACGATTGTTTGTCAACTATGAAGTTTAAAAGAGCCTTCATAGTTATAGATCTCCGTAATTTAATTCGAACCTGTCGCCAAAGGCTTCTTCGTAGACAACTACATTTCTTTCGGTGTCCATTTCCACAAAATACAGGAAATTATGAAAAGGCTTGAATGTCGTATCCGTCGCGGGAAACTCGCTTGTGACCTTCTCTACAAGAGGCCATATCAGATCGGGCCTGACCGTTTCCTTTTTAAATCCGCTATCAAGTCTTTCCTGCTCAGTCATCATGAAATACTGCAGAGTCAGTCTGGTATCAGGATTCTCGCCGTGAGCTCCCCATGTGGCATCGCAGTGATATCCCTTGCCTCCGACCACAACATATGTCCAGCCGTGATAGCCTACATCGCCGTCGCCTTCAAAAGGTGTTGCATCAACGCCTGCCTGAAGCAGCAGATATGAATATGCTCCGGCGAACTCACAGCAGATGCCGTTCTTCTTGGTAAGACATGCATAATCACTGAAATCGTCTATTCCCTGCCCGTCCAATGGCTCATAATCGTATCTGAAGTACTTGCACATATAAGCATAAAGGCCCATGACCTTCTCAAATTCTGAGTAATCGGTACGGATAGCCTCATTGAGCATCCTCTCGATCTCCAGCTCAAAGGCTTTCTGTCTTTCCAGGAACTTATCCTTATCCATCTTGTACTTCAATTTGCCGGTACCGTTTTCATAACCGTCACCTACTACGACTGAACAAGCCGCAGGGAAAAGGCTTCCTACAATTACCTCGTTTGTGCAGACTTTGAAGCATTCTTCGTCAAGGCACTTGAAAGTATCTTTGCCTTCACGCATTGCATCGCACATGTTATAGAACGATTCCCACCATTCATCCTTAAAGACCTCGGAGATCAGGTTCGTATGCACATGAGGATTGAATTTGAAAGGCTCGGGTGCTTTAGCCGTCTCAGATGAGGCCGCTGTTGCCTCGGTTTCAGTGGATTCTGCCGTTATTTCAGACGTCTCCAAAGTAGTTGCAGAAGGCTCTTTTAAGCCTGTGCTGCAGCCTGAGAATATAAACGCCAGCGCTAATATACCGCATAATATTTTCGATTTCTTCATAGTTAACTCCATATTTCTCTTTTCGAGATGGTTAGTTTAACAGCCCGAAAAATCAAAACGGCATCAATTGTATTAAAATTGTCAATCCTCTTTCTTCAGATCGCCGTTTATATAGAACCTTGCATAAGCCAGATCGTAATCGCCGCCAAGCGTGTACACACAATAAACAGCCTTGTCATCTAAAGGTATCCTCTCATCGAGCGTTATGACCGCATTCCTGTCCTTGCCGGCATCTATCATGATGTTATTGTCACTATCCAAAGTAGCAATAAGAGGATATCTGACCGAGATCTTTCCGCCGCTTAACAGGCAGTATCCGCCAAGGCTCTGAGCCGAATTCCATGTAGTGGTAAATCCGAGCAAAGTCACATTGGAACATTGCGAGATGCGGTATGCCAAAACATCCCCGTTACTTGCGCAGCCTGCATTTACGAGAACGACAACCGGTATATCAGAATATCTTCCGTCGGCAGGGATCGTCCACGACCAGCTGTCGCTCTTCCTGTAAGTCTTTCCGTCGTAATATCCGCCATATGAGACCATTTCTTTCTTTGTAAATAAGGATACGACTTCTTCGGTAATGACATCGATACCGCCGTCATTATCCCTCAAATCGATTATGAGCCTGTCCATGCCCTGCGATTTCAAGCCTTCAATGCGGTCTATGAGGAGTTCCCTTATCTCCGGATATTCATCCTGAAGCGCAGCGGTAACGTCGTTAACCGCCGAATAGGATTCCCTCGGAATGCAAAGATATCCGCAGTGTTCATCAAGCATTTCCGCATAGCCGAATTCATAGCATCTCTTGCCGGTCAGAGGATAAAGGGCACGTGACAGCCTGTCGAAATAACTTCCTCTTTTACTTACCGCAACTTCCTTTTCCGTTCCGGCTTCATCAATATACTTAACCTTAATCTGATCTCCGCCTTTACCTGCAAGGAAAATAGGCTTTACGGCTTCTTCAGTCTCCAGTATCGGAAAAGGACACATGTAAGCCACGGACTGAACGCAGCGGACCTTTGATATAGCTTCATCTATATTCTCACCGTCCCATCCGGTTATTATCACACCGTCGCGGATGCCGAGCTTATATGCTTCTGAATCTTCATCACACAGGATAACAACTGTCTTGCCGTCATCTTTTCTTATCATCGAAAAGCCATAGTCATTGCCTGCCATCTTCTCTCTGACTTTAGTGCTCAAGGCTTCATCAGTAATATTGAAGGAAACATGACCGTCGTGGAATTCATAACAGAGATTTGCAACAGCTTCTGCAAACAGAGCCTCATCCCTGTTCTTCTCAGCCTCTTCTGCAAGAGGAATATATTCTGCTCTTAAGTGATCAAAATCGATCTCTTTATAGTCTCTTAAAACGTAATTCCGCTCGAACTCGCTGATCAGGCCCTCCATGGACTTCTTATATCCGGGATGTGTCAGATTACCGAAGTGATAAGCATTGCCGAATGCAAGGATATAGACAACTGTCCAGCCGGAAATAATCACCGCAAGAAGTCCGCTGATGACAAGAGGCAGTACTTTATGCCTGCCCTTGGAGATTATGAGGCCTGCAATAAGATAAATGACAGCCGCTGCAAGATGAGGGCCGTAGCGCAGGAAGCCATAAAGCTGCGCTCCCCTAGTAAAGTTCAGCAGATAGAATATTGCAAAATTATTAAGAGGGATGAACGCCAGGACTTTAAATACGGGCTTTCTGTTCTTTTTTACGAAGATGACAAAGCATGTCAGGACAAGGAGCCATGCGGGCGAGAATATCATGATATATGCCGCCTGAGGTTCCACAAGCTGCAGAAGTTCAAATATCTCCTTTATGACATCAAAGAACATCTTCATCAGATTAGGTCCTCTCAGGTCCAGAGTGTTGTAATGCACATCGGCGAAGCGCCTTCACTTACCTCAAATCCGCAGTGCTCATAGAACCTGACCGCGGTATCGTATGCGATAACACATATACGCATATAGTCTTTATAGTATTCTTTAACCATCTCCACGAGTTCTTTGCCGATGCCGGAACCGTGATACTCAGGATCCACAAGAAGATAATGGACATAGGCATTCATTATTCCGTCATCCATCGCTGCTATAAGCCCCACGAGCTTATCGCCGTCCCATGCCGAATAGACCGCCTTATAATTTCTCATTGCGGCAACAAGCTTGTCAGGGAAATGCCCCGATGACCATTCGACCGAGAGGAAAAGTCTCTCGAGCTCGCTGCTCTCGAATTCATGCTGTTCGCTGTATTCAATATTCATCAGGTCAGTAACCTCTCATCAATGTTATTCCAGTTAAATGAAGACTTAACGCCCTTCATACAGGCAATGGATGCCATACCGTGCACAATAGACCAGATCTTGATAAGATCGATCTCCTGCTCTTCAATGCTCTTCTCAAGACCATTCTCTTCAAGATGCAGAAGATACATTCTCCTGAGCAAAAGAAATGGCGGATAATCGCCCTTGTATTCTTTATTCATCTTAAGGTGTGCAGTTATATTCTGCTTGCCGAACAGGAAGATAAAGTAATCAGGATTTTTGCTGAAGAACGTGACATACGCCCTTCCCATTGCGATTATCGCGGAATCAGCCGAAGGCTTTCCTTCGACGGCTTCAATGAGTTTTTCCATAAACTTCTCAGTGACGTTTTCCTTGATCGCTTCGATAAGTTCTTCCTTATCCCTGAAATGCGCATATGGCGCAGCATGCGATACATCACAGGCAGCCGCGACCTTTCTGAGCGAGAGATTCTCCTCGCCGTTCTCATTGATGATCTTAATACCGGCGTCTATCAGCGCCTCCCTCAGATTCCCGTGGTGATAACTGTCAGCCATTATTATTCTCCTTTATCTCTCTTATTATCCTGCATGTATCCCCCGGATTCTCCCAGAGCGGACTGTGCGCGGCATTCCTGATCTTATAAAACTGCTTCTGCGGTGCACTTATTGTATTGCAATAATCCTGCACCAGTTCCCAGGGACAGTTGTAATCGTATTCGCCGCTGATGAAGTAAGCAGGAACTTCAAGTTCAGTAATCGTCATTCTGTAATCGAAGTTATCCAGTTCTTCAGCAAGAGGCGTCCTTCTGTACATCTTCATGCCCTTCACATATCCGATCTTCTCAGGAAGCGTATAACATTTTGCAGTTATTATCGGCCAGGTGATCCCTTCGAATTCGCTCTTATTAAGGATCGTACCGCCGCCCGCTTCATGCAGGAGATCAACGAATACATACCAATCGTTACACTTAATGTTACCACTGTCAAGATGAGTGACAACATTCTCAAGTCTTGCAAGATTCTTTTTGTCTCCCCTGCTCCCGAAAACATCCTTCATGAAGTTATACATCAGAGTGTCATTCTCTTCACTGTCAGTAACACATTGCGCCATTCCGATGTAAGCATAGTAGTTCTCAGGGTGCCTTTTAACTTCCATAAGGGCGATTTTCGAACCGCCCGAAAAGCCCATGATGAAGATCTTATCCTTATTAAAGCGCTCCTTAAGATACTCCGTTACTGCTTCTGTATCATGTAATAGATTGTCCAGCGTAACTCTGCCCGCATCCGCCTTGCTGTTATAAGCTATGCCCATATACCTGTAGTCCCAATAGACAACAGTAAAGTCATCCTCAAGCTTCATGTCCTTATACTTGTCAGTGAATACATAATCGTCAGTACCAGGGCCGCTGGATACGAGAAGAAGGACGGGATTATCCTTGTTTCTGCTATTGATAAAGAAGCCGTTCGGAGCACCGTTTATGTCCATGACGAACTTCTCAGATATACTGTCAGGCTCAATGTAAGTCCTGATCGAGCCGGGACTCATCAGTGCCCATACAGCGAGCAATATCAGGGGCACCGCCAATATACAAACTATGATGATAACCATCTTTTTTCTCAACATCATTCTCCAATCTTGACACTGTCAACATTAAAGATTATATATTGCATCTTTACATTGTCAAGTTCTACTCCAAACAAAAAGCAGCCGGGTATAGCAGCGGCTGCTTCTTGCATCTATATCTTAGGGGTATCAGAGGGTTGTCTTATCCGATTGTCTTACCGTCTTCAAGTCTGATCGTGCGTGTGCCGTATGAAGCGCACTTCTCTGAGTGTGTTACCTGAAGGATCGTAAGTCCTTTTTCCTTATTGAGTCTTGAGAACAGTTCCATGACTTCTTTTGAGGACTGGGCATCAAGGTTACCTGTAGGCTCGTCTGCAAGAATGATCGCAGGATTGCCGAGTACTGCTCTTGCGATAGCAACTCTTTGCTGCTGACCGCCTGACAGTGTGTTAGGCATTGCCTTGCGCTTCTCAGAAAGTCCCGTGATCTCAAGGATCTCGTCTAATGCACCTTTAAGCTCAGACTTCTTCTTGCCTGCCATCGTGAGCGGAAGGAGGATATTATCTGTGACATTCAGATTCATTACGAGGTTATAGAACTGGAATACGAATCCCATGTTCTTAAGCCTTAAATCGGAGAGCTCCTTATCCTTCAAAGAACCGATGTCCTTGCCGCATACGGAGATGTTGCCTTCGAACTGTCTGTCGAGGCCGCCGACCAGATAGAGCAGTGTTGATTTGCCTGAACCGGACGCGCCCATCAGGGATACGAATTCACCCTGCTCAACGCTCATGTCAGCGCCCTTTAAGACCTGGTTTATGTTCTCGCCCTTACCGAATGACTTACTTACATTTTTTACTTCAATGATCGTGCTCATTTTATTATCCTCCAAATTATTACTCATACTTGATCTGCTCTGAGATCTTCATCTTTCTTAAGTTCCTGATCGGGAACAGGACTGTTCCGGTGAATACTACTGTCATCGCGATGAAGAACAGGAGTATCATCAACGGATTGATGTCGAAAGACATAGATATCGATTGTGCGTTTGCCATAGCTGTCTGAATGACTGAGACCATCAGTAATCCGACCAGCGTTCCTAAACCTGAAGCAGAGACGGAAGTTATAAGGACTTCCTTGAACAGGATGCCTGAGAGCTTCCCCTTGCCCATTGCTGTTGAGAGCATAACGGCACATTCTTTCTTACGTCCTTCAAAGCCTAAGAGCTGGTTCGAGATCATGCCGATCGCGGTCATGCCGAGCGCGACTATGATGATGGCTGCGATTACTGCCATTTCCTGTGAAGCCTGCTGCTTCTGATCTGCAGAATATTCAGCTAAAGTCTGGACCTTCGAGTAAGCTCCCTTGGCATAGGTCTCGAGCGCTGACTTCGTACCGTCCGGATCTGTTGACTTTATGAGGATCCAGGCAGGCGCAGGATAGCAATACACCTTGTAATCAGCTTCATTCATAATGAAGTTGTCGATGCCGGTACCGGCGCCTGAAGTAATTATCTTTCCTACAGTAAATTCCTTATCGATAGGAACTACACCCTCAGGATTAAAAGTGATCGTTATGGTATCGCCTTCGTTTACACCTTTACGGTTAGCATACTTCTTATCGACTACGATCGTACCGGGTTCAACCTTTTCGGGGAGATCCTTAAAACCGTTGAAATATCTGAATCCGCCGTCAGGCATTGCAAAGAACTGGCCGATGGAGATCTTTTCTTCGTTTATCTTATATTCTGTCATTGTCATATAGATCATTTCCGTATCTGTTACGTTATCCATATGATCGATAAAGGAGTAGTAATTTTCCTTCTCGGTAGCGGTGAAGATAACATCACAACTGTACGGAATATCGTAGATGTTATCGGACATGGCTCCGGAGACCGCATAAACGATGACGCACATTGCTGCAGCTGTTGCACAGAGAACGCCGCTTCCGACAGTGCTCTTGCGTGAGATTGCCTCAACAGAAGCCAGAGCCATTGAAGGCTTTTCGAGCTTATCGGAAATCTTCCTGATCAAAGCTGTGATGAGCTTTAAGATCCTCGGGAAGAGAGCTGCAAGTGCTGCTACGGAAGTGAGCATGCAGAGGATCGCAAAGAGCATGTTCGTTCTAAAGAAGAATGTCACAACTGCTATTACAAGGCAGATGATGCCGATGATGAGTGATGACTTTGTGAATCTGTATGCTGTATCTCTGTTGTCGAAAATAATATCTCTGATGGATGTCTTCAATGCCTTAAGAATTGCTCTTAAAGGAATCAGGCATTCGATCAGGACTGCACCCAGTATTACGCCGATTACAAGGCCAACAGGGAACGAAGGGATCTCAAACTTGATGGAATTGCCGTCTGCGTCTGTGCCGTTAAACATGAAGCTTAACAAAGGATTTCTTACAGCCGCATAAAGAAGTGTTGCCGGAATACTTCCGAGAAGTGCATAAAGGACATTCTCCAGGAGCAATATCCTTCCCGTTCTTGAAGTGCTCATGCCGAGGCTTCGAAGCGTTCCGATATATGACATTCTCTCGCTTACGATCCTGTTGCAGATTGAAGCTGTTACGAAGATAACGAGCAGGAATGCGATCGCGAACAAGAGGTAGAATACGCTCTTCATTTCATTTACGATCGACAGGTCAGACTCCGACAGATAAAGCTCTGTGATACTTGCATCCGGATATCTGTCTTCGATAAGATCCTTTGCCTCATCGATTCTGGTGTTATCGTGAAGATCGATAAGGAGCATATCGGCAGACATACGTCCGCAGGAGACTGTCTTGCTGGTATTGAGATTGATGATGCCTGTATATCCGGTAATCAGAGGATTCTTTGTATCGTCAGGAAGGATCCCGCCAATGGTAAGCTCGAGTTCCTCATCTGCCCTGTCGTGGATCGTGATCTTATCGCCGGTCTTATAACCATAGTCATCAGCGAACTTTTTGTTGATGAACATCTCGCCGTCCTTAAGATCTATGGGAGCTAAGAACTTCATGTCAACGGCTTCATCTACATCAAGGCCCATGATCCTCAGCGTATCTGTAGTGACATAGCAATATTCACCGTCGATCTTCTTGTAGAGCATCTCAGAGTCGCCTACAATGGTCATGGTGTCTGCTTCAGGGAATCCGTCAGGAAGCTTTGAAACATCGCTTCCGGATGAATTAACGATGAAATCTGCTCTCGATACGCTGCCGTAATACAGAGTTAAGATTCCGGTAATGCTCTCGCTTAAGTCGAAGCAGAGCAGCGCGCAGAGGCTGCATACGAAGATCGCGAAAACGACCAGCAGCGTTCTAAGCGGCTTTCCGAATATATTTTTCAACGAATTTTTAAATACAATATTCATTTTCTATCCCCCCATTAATACCATCTTGAGACACGATCCTCAGGAGCGATGTACATTCCGTCGCCCTCCTTGACATCGTATGTCTCATAGAACTCGTCAATGGATGCGAGGATGGCATTTACTCTTATATATGAAGGGCTGTGAACATCATAAGCGATCTGGTTGATTATCGCTTCATCTGAACTCATTTCACACCATATGGTCGCATAGCTCTCGAAAAGCTTGATCCTGTTTTCCTTGGTCTTGCAGAGCGACGTAACGCACTCTATGCCGCCTAAGTCAGCGTAGTTCTCACCCAAGGTCTGCTCACCGTCAACATGGTAAACACCGAAGATCGTGAACTTCTCTTCAAAATATTTAGCAGCCTTCTCATTGCGTTCTTTCAAAGTATTCATATCCTGCTCGGGGATCCAGGAAGGAGCGTACTGACCTTTGGAATTAAAGACTATGCAGTTGCTGTCAAAAGCATGTCCCATCTCATGTGCAATAACAGCTCCAAGGCCGCCGAGATTTGTATAGTAGTCGGCATCTACATTGAAGAAAGGATCGTTAGTGATAGCGGCTGTGATCGTTATGTTGTTATAGCCGGGATCGTAGCATGCGTTCATCATCTGCATCGGCATGCCCATTTCCGTTCTTGATACCGGTTCCTGATTATTGAACTTGTCGAGTTCTTTCTTAAGATTCAGTTTTGAATAATTAATACAGAATTCATAGTAATTCTTTCCGTATATGTTTACGTATTCAGCGTTGTCGTGACGCTTCATATCTTTGGCTGTGACATAAACGATATTCTCGAGCTTTCTCAAAAGTTCTGCTCGTGTCTCTTCGCTGAGCCATGAAGCATTCTTTATGATCTTTCTGTATCCTCCCTTGATATCATCGCACATGCTTCTTAAAGCCTTGTCAGTCTCAGGTGAATAATGGCGTTCAACATAGATAGGATCTGTCTGTTTAAAGAAAGTCTGGGAGATCTCATCTATTGCCTGATCGTGCATGGACTTATAGCTGACACTGACATACTTTTCGAACTGGGTATAGTGGGGTGCTATATACCTCATGTATTTGTTATAGAGCATTCCCAGCTCCCATGTCTTTAATGCATTGAGGTTCTCCTCAACGAAGAGATCATTAATAGCTTTCAGCTGTCCTTCATCGGTTACACAGTATTTCTTAGTTACTGTCTTGCTGATACCGATACCGGTAAGATATTTGTCCACATCTATGTTGGACATTACCTTTTTGAACTCGTCAGAAGTCATTATCTTTTGGAATTTGAAAGACATGCCGTCATCAACGACATCCATGTTCGTAGCGCTGTAAAGATCAAGTGCGCGCTTTGCAAGACCGTTGGCATATTCTTCGGCAATCTTTTTGTCGTAACCTCTTGTTGCCAGGATCATCTGTCCGGTCCTGCTGATGTTGTTGATCTGGTACTGGTTATCTCTGATATCCTCAAAAGACGTATTAAGGATTCCGGGAAGCTGATCCATCACCATTACTCTTTCAGTAGGATTGAGAGGATTTACGCCCGGTTTGATATTGAAGAATCCGCCGGTGTTATATTCCTTATAGATCCTTGCATCGACATCCAGAAGTTCACTTACAGAATTTGCCTTATCAACAGATTCGATAATAGCCATAAGGTCTTCAGGGATCGGCGTGTTATCAAAATCATAAGAACTGAAAGAGTCATATGCATACTTGATAAGGTCTTCCTCAGAGCCCTTCGCAAAGCCTTTACCGGCCGCACAATCGTCAATGATCTTCTCAATCTGTTCATCAATAAGATCAGTCTTGAAAGCGACTTCCACAGTGGTATCCCCATACTTAAACTCCGAAGTGTTAAATCTGTCCTGATTTACAAATCTGAAGAAATCATCCTGGGCTCTTGCAGGTCCTAACTCTTTTACGGTAGTCTCTGCTGTACTGTCTGTAGGTAAAGTCACCGCGCCGCAGCCCGTAATAAGCGGCACGGTCATAGCAGTAGCAAGTACGACTGCTGCAACTTTTTTCATACTCCTGTCTCCCCTTTAAATTGTTATTAGCATCATAATCTTACAGAAACAACCTTAACACTCTATCCCGCAAACCTTAACTAAACCTTAAACCGTCCTGATAATTGCAGGTCTTATGGAATATTCAGTTACCCCTAAATTGTAAGCATTCAATGTATTGTTTCTATATAAAAATACTTATTTTTTCCTTAAGAAGTCTTTAACTATTTAAATTGCGGTTTTTACCATGTTATAATTCGGCTTAGAATCCCACTAAAATGGAATAAGGATGGGTATGGAACAATGGCAGACAAGAATAAGAGAAACAAGAGGTACCAGTTACCTAAGAACCACATCGTAATCCCCTTGATCATTTACATTCTGGTGTTTATGTTCGCCAGTGCGGTAATCTCATTGTCAGGTGACCTTATCGCGACATATGCCACCAAGATCAAGGCTCTCACGGAAGTCGAGAACACAGCTAAGCTCGCAAAGCTCTATAATGACGCGCCTGCTGACGGACTTGATATGGTGTTCGATGACATCAACAAGTCAGGCTACAAAGTCTTCGTCACAGACAGCAATCTCAACGTCATCCGCAATGACGAGAGCACGGGAGAGATAACGGCCGAGCTTATCAAGGATAAGAACGACGAGAAAGAGCACAAGTCTATATTTGCGCTTCTGCCTACGAGCAACCTCAAGGAGAATGAATTCGGCTTTTTCAGCAATGCTTATGCTGAATCAATGACCGAGAACTTCTTCCTGTTCCCAGACAAGAACGATCCGTATCTTAATGTTGACGATACCATCATCACTCCTAACATGATGAACATTATCTCAGGAGCGTTAAATAACAAGATCGGCGTCAACTCCGAGTACGAATACTGGACTGCCTATAATGTCAGGAACAACACCGAGATAATCGCGTTCAAGACTAAGCTCTATTTCACATACAGCGACTTTGCTTTCTGCATCCTTTATGAACTGGTAAGCTACATCCTTATAAGCCTTATCTTCATTCTCCTTGTCGTTACGCTGATAAGGACTCACAGAAGCAACAGGCAGATGAGAAACCTCGTCTTAAGAGACAACATCACCGGCAACCGCAACTGGTTCTGGTTTGCCATGAAGAGCAAAGAGATCCTGAGGAAGCGCAAAGCCGGAGTCAATTATGCAGTCGTAAGCCTTATTTTCGTAAGGTATCGTAATTACGTGCTCTGTCATTCCGTTGACCAGGGCGAACAGACACTCCGCGTTGTCTGGCAGAATATCTGCGCTTTCTTAGACAAGAACGAGATCTGTTCCCACGGCACCATCAACAACTTCCAGATCCTCTTGAAAGCAAACACCGAGGATGAAGCCAGAAAAAGACTCGAGCGCATCATCAAGAGCCTTGAGGCGATAGGTGTTGATCACGACTTCAATTTCCAGGCAGGCGTTTTCATGATCCCTTCCAATGTCAGGAAGAACGCTGACATCGATCTTCTCTACAACAACGCATCCGCAGCGAGAATGACGCTTGAGAATACCGAAGATTCAGGCATCGCATTCTTCGACGACAAGCTCGTTGAGGATGAGAAGTGGATCGATTTTGTAACTGAGCACCAGAAGGAAGGACTCGAAAAGGAGGAATTCAAGGTCTATTACCAGCCCAAGTACGATCCCCGTACAAACGAGCATCTCGGCACAGAAGCCCTTATCAGATGGGTCTCTGAGGACATGGGATTCGTACCGCCCGGAAAGTTCATTCCTATTTTCGAGAACAGCGGATTCATTACTGAGATCGACCACTACATGCTCGAGCATGTTGCCAGAGACCAGAGAAAATGGCTCGACGAAGGCAGGAAGTGCGTACCTGTTTCCGTTAATGTCTCCCGCGCGCATTTCGCTGAG
Source organism: Saccharofermentans sp. (assembly GCA_016292155.1). GTDB lineage: Bacteria > Bacillota > Clostridia > Saccharofermentanales > Saccharofermentanaceae > Saccharofermentans. Next base: position 12,391 of record JAEFBC010000020.1, read on the forward strand.
ATCAATCTTGCAGACCAGATCAGGAACATCATTGACAAGGAAGGCACGCCTCATGAACTGATCGAGATCGAGCTTACCGAAAGCGCATTCTTCGATGACAAAAAGCTCATGCTCTATACCATCAACAAGCTTAAGAAATACGGCTTCCTCGTATCCATGGACGACTTCGGTTCAGGTTACTCTTCCCTTAATTCCCTTAAGGATATGCCTCTTAACATCTTAAAGCTCGACGCAGGGTTCTTCAGAGGCGAGAAGGACAACGAGAGGGCCGAGATCGTTGTATCCGAGATCTTACACTTAGCAAAGAAGCTCGACATGACAACTGTCGCAGAAGGCGTTGATGAGCAGCATCAGGTTGATTTCCTTGCAGCAGAAGGCTGCAACATGATCCAGGGCTACTACTATTCAAAGCCGATGCCCAAGGAAGAATATGAGGCCAAGATGGGCTTGCCCGCACAGGTCGTAAGAGAAGAAGCAAAGGTCGAAGAACAGGCGGTGGAAGAGGCCGTTGAACAGGCACAAGAAGCGGCCGTTGAACAGACGTCAGAGACAGCTCCTGAACAGACGTCAGAGGCAGCCGGTGAGCAGGCCGGAGAGCCCGTAATTGCTGAGTCTTCAGCTCCTGCCATCACCGTGAGACGTCTGGAAGAAAAGGACGCTGAGGAAGTGTCAGAACTCATCCGCACAACGATCAGTATCTCCAATAAGAAGGATTATCCTGAAGACATCATGGACCAGCTGATCGCCATTGAGACTCCCGAACACGTTCTGGAAAGGGCTTCATGGACTCACTTCTATGTTGCTGAATCTGAAGGCAAGATAATCGGCTGCGGCGCGATCGGCCCTTACTGGGGCAAGGAAGATGAGAGTTCGCTCTTCACTATCTTCGTAAATCCCGAATATCAGGGCAAGGGCGTCGGAAGACAGATCATCAATACGCTTGAGAAGGACGAATACTTCACAAGAGCAAAGCGCATTGAGATCCCTGCTTCGATCACAGGCGTTCCCTTCTATCT
>JAEFBC010000124.1 GCA_016292155.1 Saccharofermentans sp.
ACAATCTTAACATTACCCTTGACAGAGTGCAAACCAACCATTAAACTGTTCGTTGCAAACACAGGGGAGTGGCTCAACGGTAGAGCAGCGGTCTCCAAAACCGCCGGTTGCGCGTTCAAATCGTGTCTCCCCTGCCAAAAACAAAGGAGTTCTTAAGTCTAAGAACTCCTTTTTTGTTTCCATTTTGTCCCAATATCAGGATTTCCGGTGATCCAGTTCCTCATCTCTGAAGATCGGTTTCACGTCGGATAAGATCTTATCATCGTCATCTCCCGATAAGATCGCATCTTTTCTCTTTTCTAATTTCCTTGCTTTTTCTGAAAGTGTGCTGGAAGAGATCCTGTGTACGGCAGGCGGTGTTATCCCGCTGCTGAAATCCACCTCAAGGGAGCTGCCGCAGCTGTCACAGTTCCTTAGGTTCAGAGATGGTGATGCTCCGCAGTTCGGGCAAATGTTGTAATACCACTTGCTGCTTAATTTGGTATCGATCTCACTTTCCTTGATAAGCTTGTTTATAGAGGCTTTGTTGTCATTGACGGCTCTTACTGTGCACTCATACATGAGATTGTCTTTTACCTTTGCGATAACAAAGCTTCCGATTGAGAAAGCAAGGCTTAAGAGCGCCGGCAGATAAAAAACCAGAGCATCAAAAAAGGCGAATGCAAAATCAGTCATTATCGCATGCTCAAAAAACGGTATTACTGTCTCATAAAAGAAAAATGTACTGATGAAGCTGATGATCGAAAATGTCAGCCACCAGTATGGACTGATCCATAAGATCTTCGGCGTGCTTTTCATCGTTTCGAATGCTTTATTTACATTCTCATCTCCGAAATCACTGTCATAAAAGGCCAGGAAATAGCACTTGTTATAGCCGTACCATGACTTGGTATCAGTCTCGGCCTTTGTTACAGAATCGCCTTTCCATATATAGCTCAGACTCTTGCCCATTCCCGGATATTTATAATCTGACAGTGCTTTGGTCCTTCTGTATTCACTGAGGCTCTTTATCAGAAAACAGCCGCTTACAAGAAACATAATGAAATTAACGACATTCAGCCCGGGGATCTCATTCTGGAACAGCTTTACGAAAAATGTAAAAATGGCGCCAATGACGACCATAGCCAGGTAACAGAAAATAACGACAGCATCATCGCCATCACCGTCACTGTAACTTCCGCCGCTGTAACTTCCGCCGCCTCCGCCGCCTCCGCCAAAGGAACTGCCGCCTCCGCCAAAGGAGCCGCCGCCTCCACTGCTGTGAAAGCTTCCGGAATGGGAACCGCTGTCATGAAAACTGCCGCTTGCCATTATTTGACCTCTGCCTTTCCTTCTTCACTGCTTTTGGTAATGATCAACGATGTTCCGCAGAATGAACAAGCTGTAGTATTCTCCACTCTGACGGCACCGCATTTCGGGCAGTTGGTGTAATACTTATGCCTGTAATACTCGGCTTTCTCATCAAGTTCTTTCTTGATGGCCTCGTTCTTCTCTATGGTCTTTCCGGTCTTTGCCGCCTCTTCCTTCTCGTGATACTTCTTCATATAGATCTGGCCGGCAATAACATAAGCCAGAAACAAAGCCGCAAAGAACAACGGCAAATAGTAGACAAGATTATCTATGACCGTAAATGCCGGACCGTCGTCCATCGTTTTCTCGAATAACGGTATGACCAGTTCGTAGAAGCCGTTGGTCGCGTAAAGGATCAGACTTAAGACAATACCTGCAATGCCTATAGGCAAAGAAAACTTAAAAAACTTATTCATCTGCGTCCTTGGCCTCCCAATCCCTGTTAAGATAATTATCCACGCCCGGCGTTGAGCCATTCTCACTTATCCGCCTTATGGAATTCAGGTTCTTGTCACCTTCCATGACTTCCAAAGAACTGCCGCAGTTGATACATGTCTTAAGAGAGGCTGAAGCTTTTGCTCCGCAGTTAGGACAGATAACGTGATACCACTTCTTGCTGAGTTCGGCTTTAATGAACGATTCTGTCTCATTCTTCTTCTCCTCTGTATCGATCTCAGATGCAAGCCTTGCCGCGCATTCGTAAAGGATATTGTCCCTGACCTTAACGAAAACAAGGCTTAATATAGGACATCCGAGCGCCAGTACCGACGGCAGATAGAATGTTAATTCATCGAAAAACGCAAAAGCAAAATCGCTCATGATCATATTCTCGAAAATCGGAATGATGCTCTCGTAGAAAAAAGAATTCACGAAACAGATGACGATGAAGATGATAGCCCACGTAAGAGGCCTTATCCAGATGATCCTTGGAGTTCTCTTCATGGTCTGCAATACTTCTGTGCAGTTCTTTAAGCCCTCTTCTTTACCTGCAAAAGTGATGCGGTAACTCTTATCGTTTATACCGGCCCATGTCTTTTGTGAGCCTTTCCTGTCTCCGCTATATGAATCACTTCTAACATAGGAACTGGAATTGCCGCTTTCCCTTAGATCAACAAGGGCGACAGTTCTTTCTGCCTGCATAAAGCTCGGAATAAACAAAAATCCGGCCACGATAAAAATAATGAGATTGATCAGATTCAGGCCCGGAATATCTCCAGCCGTCAGTGCACTAAGGAAGTTTCCAATAATGTTTAAACCATAAAAGATTATACAGATGGTGACTACAGCACAACCGCTGCCGCCAGCACTAAAGCCGCCGCCGGAACCACTGCCGCCTCTGTAATGACCGCCGCTGTAATGGCCGCCACTGTAATGGCCGCCACCACCAAAGTGACCACCGCCAAAGTGACCGCCACCTGAATGGTGTCCGCCTGAATGGAAACCTCCGCCGTGATGTCCCCCTCTAGCCATAAAAAACTACCCCCGCAAGACTATTCCATAATAATAGAATAGATTCTTGCGGGGAGTTTGTAAATAATCTTTAATTCTTTTTATTATTTCGTTGCTGCGGTCGTTGCTGCGGTTGTATCCGATACAGACTCGGAAGCAGGGACAGAAGCGGATGCCACATCAAGATCTTTTCTAATCTGATCAGCCTTAAGTGCGGATCTCGGGACAACGTCAACTACGATATAAGCATATTCAATGCCGCCGTCGCCGGTCTTCTTGGTTGCTACAAGTCTGAATGCAAAATCACCTTTGACATAGAATCTCTCATCACCATTGAATTCGTTCATGGCAGTCATGGCGATATCCATAGCCTGATACATGGAAAGCTCAGGATAGAGAGCACTTATGGTGTTGGAAGCATAAAGCCAGATAGTGTTGAAGTCGCCTTCACCTTCTCCGTACAGGACGTAAACCCTTACGTAGGAGAGCATGTTGTCACTCTTTCTTGTAGCGCCTTCAATGCCTCCGATCGAAAAATACTTCAAAGGTCCGTTGAAGAAATCAGCATATGCACTCTTGGCAGAGATAACTTCCTTGCTTCCGAGAATGCTCGGCTGGCTCTTGATATCCACATACGAAGGAGATCTGAAACCGATATCAGCTCCGCTGTTTATAAGAGACTTGTTGACTTCACCGTTGTTATATCTTGTCTGGAATTCCTGAAGCGTCATTCCCATGGAAGGAGTCATCGCGTTAGGAAGCAGAAAGTAGATGCCTGCAACTATAAGAGCTAAGATCGCAAGGATAGCACAGACAGGAATAAGTGGATCCTGCTTGCACTTCTCGATAAGCGAGAGTTTTCTGAACTTCTCATTTGCAGCTTTCTCTTCTTCACTTACAGGATCGGGGATCTCAATAACAGTTTTCTCTTCTTCCCCATCCTCTTCAGAGAGTTCTTCAGATTCACTTCCGGAATTCTCTACTTCTGATTCTTCAGAATCCTCATCAGCTGCATCAGAAACAGCTTCTTCAGCCTTCTCTTCTGAAGGCTCTTCAGCTTTTTCCTCTGTGACTTCTTCAGCCTTTTCTTCAGCTGCTTCCTCAAGTTCAGATGCAGTCTCTTCGATATTGTTTTCGAGCTTCTCGTCAGTGTTCTGCTGAGGCTCTTGTTCCTTGTTCATAGATTTAGACATTGTAGGAATCCTCCAATTTAACGCTGATATTATAAAGATATTGAACGCACTTGTAAAACCAATTCTTAACGAAACTTCGCAAGCCGGGCCCGAATCGTGTACAATATCTGCTATAGGAATTGATTTAAGGGGGATAATACGATGCCGCATCTTTTGATCTCGGGAGGCACCAGAGGGATCGGCAGAGCCACAGCCGGACTTTTCGCAGGCCACGGTTATAAAGTATCGTCATTAAGCAGATTGGGGAGGCCTGACGATGCTTTAGAAGGCGTGGATTACTATGCCTGCGATGTAAAAGATCCGGAAAGCGTATCCCAGGCCGTAAGTTATGCCATTAATAAAAACGGTGCGGTCGATGTTCTCATTTCAAATGCGGGAATCGCTCATTCAGGTCTTGCTCAGGATATGAGCTACAGCGATTACAGGGACATCATCGATACGAATTTCGGCGGTCTGTTCAACCTGACAAACGCCGTTATCCCTAATATGGTCAGTCAGAAAAGCGGTGTAATCCTTGCCGTTTCATCAATGTGGGGACAGACAGGAGCTTCATGCGAAGCGCTCTATTCTGCCAGCAAAGGCGCCGTGGATTCATACATCAAGGCGCTCGCCAAGGAATTGGGCCCTTCAGGCATCAGAGTCAATGCCGTGTCACCCGGAGCCATCGAGACAGACATGATGAGCTGCTTTTCAGAAGAAGACAAGAGAGTTATCAGCGAAGACACTCCCGAAGGAAGGCTCGGCAGCCCTGAAGAGGTGGCCGAAGTGCTCTATTTCCTTCAGTCCGATAAGGCATCTTTCATTACCGGACAGATAGTCGGAGTAAACGGCGGATACCTCATTTAATTGAATTAGACCCCTTAATCATTTAAAATATTAAAGTCTGTGCCCTTACGGGGCGCGGCTTATATGCCTCAGAAAGGAGAGGACTTATGGCAACAAACAACTATTCCAAGATCACACCGGAGATCCAGCGTCTTGCCGGAATCTGCCAGGCGAACGCCATAGATCCTGAGCTCTACACCACCTATGATGTCAAGCGCGGCCTGAGAGACATTAACGGTAAAGGAGTTCTTACAGGACTTACCAGGATATCTGAAGTCAACGCGAC
>JAEFBC010000125.1 GCA_016292155.1 Saccharofermentans sp.
ACGGCGCATGAGGAAAGTCCGGGCTCCACAGGACAGGGTGCCGGGCAGTTCCCGGTGAAGGCAACTTTAAGGAAAGTGCAACAGAAAAGAAAACCGCCCGAAAGGGTAAGGATGAAAAGGCGAGGTAAGAGCTCACCGGCGGTGTGGAGACATACCGGCCTTGTAAACCCCATCCGGAGCAACGTCGTGGAAAGGCATATCGTGGTCCGCGAGCCTTAGGAGACGGCTTGAACGTTTTAGAGATATTACGTCTAGATAGATGATCGTCATATACAGAACCCGGCTTACCGGTCTGCACGGAAAACGTTAACTAAGAATTTTATAAATGGAGGATATAAGCAATGTCAGCAGAATCTTATTTGAGCAGAGGCGTTTCACCCACAAAGGATGATGTAAAGGCAGCAGTCAAGAATCAGTCCAAGGGCGTTTTCCCCGGTGCTTTCTGTAAACTCATTGAAGATCTTGCAGGTGATCCCGAATACTGCACAGCAATCCACGCTGACGGCGCGGGTACAAAATCCTCCGTTGCTTACCTCATGTATAAAGAGACTGGTAATTACGACTGGTTCAAGGGACTTGCCCAGGATTCACTCGTAATGAACACTGATGACCTCGCTTGCTGCGGCGTTACAGAGAACCTCATGCTTTCCAATACGATCGGCCGTAATGCACACAGAGTAGATGGCAAAGCGATCGCAAAGGTCATCGAAGGTTATGACGAGATCATTGCAAAGCTCGCTTCACAGGGCATCAACATTACAATGTGCGGCGGTGAGACTGCTGACGTCGGAGACCTCGTTAAGACACTTATCGTTGACTCCACACTTGTTGCAAGAGCTAAGAGATCTGAAGTCATCAATGCAGCCAATATCAAGCCCGGCAATGTTATCGTAGGTCTTGCTTCATTCGGTCAGGCTACTTATGAAGACAAGTACAATTCCGGTATGTCTTCCAACGGCCTTACAGCTGCACGCCACATGCTCCTCAACAAGCATTATTTCGAGAACTATAAGGAATCCTTCTCTGATACATTGGGTGAGGACAAGGCTTACTGCGGTAAGTACAGACTTTCAGATAAGCTTCCCGGAGCAGATGTTACAGTAGGTGAGGCAATCCTTGCTCCTACAAGAACATTCCTTCCTGTTATCTCAAAGGTTCTCGCTTCTTATAGAGAGAATATTTACGGAATCATTCACTGCACAGGCGGCGGTCAGGCTAAGTGCCGTGACTTCGGTACAGGCGTCAGATATGTTAAGGACAACATGTTTGAGCTTCCTCCGCTTTTCCAGGCAATCTATGAATCCGGTGAGATCCCTATGAAGGAACTCTATCAGGTATTTAACTGCGGACACAGAATCGAGTTCTATGCAGATGAGTCTGTTGCATCCAAGATCATTGAAATTGCTTCATCTTTCAACATCGAGTCGAAGATTATCGGTCATGTCGAAAAGTCTTCAAACGGTAACACAAATGAAGTAATAATTAAATGCAATAACGAAGAGTTTGTATATAATTAATTAAGGGCAGGTCAATACCTGCTCAAATAATTAAAGGCAGGTGTTGATATGGACTCGTTCAAAAAGTGTATTGCCGAGTTTATCGGTACATTTACTCTCGTACTGGTAGGATGCGGAACTGCTATGCTCGTTGGCTGCGATGCTGTTAACGGAAGCGGTTATATCCTCACAGCTTTTGCTTTTGGTCTCGTTATTGTCGGTATGGCTTACTGCGTCGGAAATGTTTCCGGCTGCCACATTAATCCTGCTGTTTCATTGGCAGTATTGATCTCCGGCCGAATGGACATCAAGGATTTCTTCCTTTATCTTGTCAGCCAGGTATTGGGCGCTATTTCCGGTGCTGCATGCCTCAAGATCATCTTCAGCTTAGGCAAGGTAACGGATAAGACAGGCGGTCTCGGTTCCAATGGTTTGGCCGGTGTCAGTGGAAGTCCTGTTGCAGGTCTCATCGTTGAGATCCTTTTAACATTCATTTTCGTTCTTGTTATCCTCGGAGTTACTGATTCTAAGTTCAGCCACGGTTCATTCGGTGGTGTCGTAATCGGTTTCTCTCTCGTTATGGTTCACATCTTAGGTATCGGACTTACAGGTACATCAGTTAACCCTGCACGTTCAATCGGTCCCGCAATCTTCGCAGGCGGCGATGCTCTTGCAAGCCTCTGGGTATTCATCGTAGGACCTTTCGTTGGTGCAGCTTTAGCAGCTGTTATCTATAAGGTCATGGCAAAGAAAGATTAATTAGTAGTACCTTACTGATTCATTATTAACCCGACCGGGTACGAAGGGGTTGTCTCCTATGGGGCAACCCCTTCACTTTGTTTATGAGTAAAATAAAACCCGCTTCATTATGAAGCGGGTTGATTACTTAAATTATAAGATTAATCAGATCTGGTTGTCGCAATATGTCTTGTACTTGTTCTTAAGTTCATTCATTGCGTTCTTCATTGCTCTCTGATACTCGGAAGTCTTCTCCCAGTCGCCGGCCTTAACGGCATTCTTGACTCTTGTGAAGATTGAATCCTGAACGTCTGTATCCTTAGCCAGGAGGAGCTTAAGATCTTCGATATCGTTCCAGAGCTTTTCGTCGTAGCTTACAGAGCCGTCATCAGTTCTTGTGATGCTTCTGATAAGCGAGAGATTAGCAGGGATGATCTTCTCCATGAGCTCCATCTCCCAGCGTACGAGCATTGCCTGATAGTAGGAATTAAGAAGCTGGTCATCGAAAACATTGCCTCTGCAGAGGATCTCTGCTACGCCTGAATCCTTGAGTGTGGAAAGTGACTCGTAAACTGTAGCGGCAGGAGTGCCGAAGAGTCTGTCACGCTCATTGGAATCCATGTCCTCGAAAATATCGTCTTCGCAGCGGTAGAGCCTGTCTTTCTCAAGATAGTCGCTCGGTTCACCGTAAGGCTTGATGAATTCAGCTTCCAAAGTCTTTGTATCCTTGCCTGAATCAATTGCATAAGCAATACCGTCAAGCATTGCCTGATATACGGATGCAAGGCAGAGATAAGTATTTGTGTGCGGGTTCGGAGCACGGAGCTCGAATCTTGTCGCATACTTTGTATCTTCGCTTCTAACAAGACCAAGGAGAACTGATCTGTTACGCGAAGGAGTGTTAACGTCCATACCGATGGAAGCTACGCTGTGTGTAGGAGCTTCGAATCCGGGAGTAAGACGCTCAAAAGCATCAGTAGTTGCAGATACGAAAGGATTGATGACGTTGCTGTAGTGCTTCATGATGCCCATAAGGCAGCCCCAGCCGAATCTGCTGAGAAAATCAACTGTTGTGTCCTCAGGTGCGAAGAGATTGATCTTCTTGCCGCTCTTAAGGTAAGCAACAGCGTTGACGTGTGTATGTTCACCGGAACCGGCAACGCCCGGAAGGGGCTTAGCATTGAAGCTGACATCAAGACCGTGAAGTCTGAAGATCTCTTTGATGAGGATTCTTGCGATAAGCTCATAGTCTGCGCCCTGGAGAGCATCAGAATACTTCCAGTCTACTTCAAGCTGCTCCATGATGAAGTGGAACTGGCCTGAAGAGTTAAGGGATGCCTTAACTCCGCCGACTTCCTTGTGACCCATCTCAGGATTGAAGCCGTAGTTGTCGAGAAGGAGGATGACCTGCTCCAAAGCTGTTCTTACGACACCCTTTGTGCGCTTCCAGTAAGATTCCTTAAGTTCCTGAGAGATGGAGAGCTGCTCTGTGCTGATGATCTCGTCAGGGGAGTTTACCCAGAACTCGAGTTCAGTTGCAGTGATCGTTGTGATGTGGTCGAGCTCGTCAGGTGTAAATCCGTAATCTGCGCATAAAGCGGGATCGTTTAAGAATCTCTCTTTTACAGTCTTCTCGAAATACTCCGTGCTCTTGCGGAGGATAGATCTGGAGCATACCTCATCGTTGTTGTGCTTAAGGAAAGAAGGGATACGGAGAGTACCAACGGGCTTTCCGGTCTCAAAGTCGATATGCTCGTAATTATAGTCGATATACCAGATTACCTTGCTGTCAGGGATCAGGTCGACCTTACCGTCGTTTAATGTTGCAATACCCGGAAGTACTACGGATGAACCGTCTGTTTGGACTGCCTTGCCGTCTAAGTAGTTCTCAATGTTGTCAATGAAGTCTGACAAAGGGATCTTCTCGTCTGTATCGTTGCCCATAAGGTCAACAGCTGCAAGAGATACGAACTTTACTTCAGGATGAGCACTGAGAATGTTCCTGATATCCTGAGCAGAGTGGTTAGCTGCAGGAATAAAGTACAATAAATCAGGTATTACATGAAAATCAATCATATTTATACGACCTTCTGAAAATTTAATAGGGAGATTGTATCACAAGTATTACTTTTTGAGTAAAAGTTGGTCCAATTTTCTGTTTTATCTTTTAAAATCTGTCCGTTTTGCGTAATATATCGATATCGAAATATTTGAGGTGCGTGGATGCTGATAGCAGCTGTAAAGAACATTTTCGACATTGATAATGTCGGCAGCAGGTGGGGAGTGCGTATTCTCTACCTTGTTACGGTCGTTCTTAATGCTGCGATTCATTTTAATCCCTGGGCAGACACCGATTTTACCCCGCTCCAGAGCTGGGCTATGGACGTTTATAACCTTACGGAAATCGATGCTGACCAGTATAATGCCCTGATGAATGCTATTCCGATAAGCAGGGGAAATGTCATATATATCTTTTCACTTTGTGCCGGATATCTGCTCCTTCTCGCGAGCGCCTATATCTATGCCGGCCTTTATGTAAGGGCATTCAGGAAAGATAAAATGGCCATGGTCCATGATGACGATCCCGAGGTCCTCAACTATGCCATAGAGCACCTTCCGGATAAGCCTATTAAGCCTTTCGAGCTTTTCTTAAGACTTGTCCTGATAATGCTGTTTTCGACGCTTATTTCAATACCGTTTGTGCTGATAACGTTTTATTTCATGTTTATCGCGATTATCGGCCTGCCGTTCGTTTTTACGGCTCCTGTCGCATATCTGTCGGGTGATACGGGATTTTTCAGCTCATTGCCTTATGCTGTAAGGCTCTCTAGGAAGTATTACTTCATCAACATGAGAAGCATAGGCCTTATCCTTTTTGCCATTCTTATCGTTGATTTTACTGTCCCGCTTATAGCAAACCTCTCTCTGACGGCGTTTTATATCGTTGACGCGGCCATTACGACATGGATCTGGCTCGCTTTTGCAAGGCTTGCCGGAATGGCTTACTGCACGATGAAGGATTTCCCTATAAAAGGCGGCAAGAGGCCATTTGCGATCTGAAGCATAGTCTTCGTTTCATGTTTACTGTTCAAAACGACAATAAAATGGCAGTTTTGGATAAAAAATCTTATAATCCCGAGATTGTTTTTGCTATTATTTATATTTATTATTAGTGCGTTAAGAATAAAAACGGAGGTTCATAAGTATGGACGTTAATGAGAAAGCAATTAAGATGCATGAAGAGTGGGCTGGTAAGATCGAAGTTATTGCCACAGCTCCTGTAGGTTCTAAGGAAGAACTCGCAATCGCTTACACACCCGGTGTTGCAGCTCCTTGTCTTGAGATCCAGAAGGATGTTGACCTCTCTTATAAATACACAAGAAGACACAATCTCGTAGCTGTTGTTACAGACGGTACAGCAGTTTTAGGCCTTGGCGATATCGGACCTGAAGCAGGTATGCCTGTTATGGAAGGTAAGTGCGCTCTCTTTAAGGCTTTCGGTGATGTTGATGCATTCCCTCTCTGCATCCGTTCCAAGGATGTTGATGAGATCGTTAACACAGTAGCACTTCTCGCAGGTTCTTTCGGTGGTGTTAACCTCGAGGATATCTCAGCTCCCAGATGCTTTGAGATCGAGAAGAAGCTTAAGGAAAGATGTGACATCCCGATCTTCCACGATGACCAGCACGGTACAGCAGTTATCACACTTGCAGGTCTTACAAACGCTCTTAAGATCGTTGGCAAGAAGATGGAAGATATCCACGTTGTAGTTAACGGCGCCGGCGCTGCTGCTACAGCTATCACAAAGCTCCTTATCTCCAGAGGCCTTAAGAACGTTATCCTCTGCGACAGAAAGGGTGCTATCTATGAGGGAAGAGAAGGCCTCAACTCCGCTAAGGAAGAGATGGCTAAGATCACAAATCCTGAGAAGAAGGCAGGTTCTCTTGCTGACGTTATCGTTGGTGCAGATGTATTCATCGGTGTTTCCGCTCCGGGCGTTCTTACAGCAGACATGGTAGCTACAATGGCTAAGGATCCTGTTGTTTTCGCTTGCGCTAACCC
>JAEFBC010000126.1 GCA_016292155.1 Saccharofermentans sp.
AAAAAACCTGTTGACTTTAAAATACCATATGGCTATAATAACTCACGTTGCTTGACGCACCTCTAGCTCAGATGGTAGAGCAACTGACTCTTAATCAGTGGGCCCAGGGTTCGAGTCCCTGGAGGTGCACCAGAACAAAGACGGTATCTGATTAAGATACCGTTTTTTATTTTCCATATATAGTTCATAACAAAAAGGGCGATCTCTTTTAGAGACCGCCCCTAATTTAAATAAACTAATATCCTTTTATTAGAGCCCGTCGTCTTCGAGGAATTCCTTGAAGGCTTCAGATGTCTCTTCGGAAGAAAGCGTAGTTGCTGTCTTCTTAACTTCCCAGACAGGCTTTGCAGGAACTTTCTTTTCGAGATCTTCCTGAGCTTTGACTTCAGCTTTGTTGGCAGCAAGACCCAGAGCTTCTCTTGCAGCTTTCTGCGCAGCTTCCCTTGCAGCCTGAACCTTGGCTTCTCTCTCAGCGATTGCTTCAGCCTTGGCAGCCGCTTCCTTTGCGGCCTGCTCTTCTGCTTCTTTTGCAGCTTTTTCAGCAGCTTCCTTAGCAGCCTCTTCGGCAGCCTTCTCAGCGGCTTCCCTGGCAGCTTTTTCTTCAGCCTCTTTTCTTGCTGCCTCTTCGGCTTCTCTTGCGGCTTTAGCTTCTGCTTCCTTGGCAGCCTTCTCTCTGGATTCTTCCAAGAGCCTCTGCTGGAGGATACGGCGCTCTTCACGAGCCTTATTCTTTGCCTCTTCTTCAGCCTTAAGCTTATCTGCTTCCTTCTGGCTCTCTTCTAACTGCTTGCGCTTCTCTTCATCGAGCTGGGCAATATGTGAAGCCTTAAGGTCACCGATAGATGACGGTGCCTGGACAGCCTGATTCATGATCTTGGCCATCTTAGCCTGACTTACGAGCTTGGATCTCTCCTCGTCCTCAGCAACCTTAACACCGAGCTGCTGGAGTCTTGCAAGCTCTTCAGGTGATACGCCGGGCGCAGCAGCATCGAAAACAGGCTCATAAGTAACAGTCCTGATATCCACATCACCGACTTCGGAAATGCTGAAATCCGAAGCGGCTTCCTGTATCTTCTTCATATCCGGTATCTCAACACCGGGTAAAATCTCGTATTTCTTCTCTTCTCTCATAGATCACTCACCCTTTAAGTGAAAGCACCAATTCAATTGCTCCGATAGCACAAAGAATAATTCCGGCAGCAAGAATGATTATCGAGATCTTGCTGACACGGGAGGGTTCCTTCTTAACATCTTCCTTCTTCTCTTCTGCCGCAGGCTCTGCTGCCTTCACGGTCTCAGTCTCAGGCTGGTTCTCAGACTCCGGTACCTCTTGTCCTGCACACTTTAAGATGATCTCGTGCGCATTTACGAGTTCGGGCTTGATAGCCTGTGACAGATCCTTGAAAGTCTCCGTGGATGAAGCAAACTTTGCTGCGGTACTCTCCAGAGAATCCGGAGAAGGAGCATTGGTGCCCTCGAAATACATTACCCCGAAGCTTGCGTCGTCACTCGCATTTGATGCTCCGACAATATACTTCTGCACCGTCTCGAGAATGGACTTCTCGCCCTCTTCCCTGCCTTCAGCAAAAGTCTCAGCCATCTTGGCAACGACAGGTTTTACGAGTCCTGCCTCCTCGTTATATACGCTGTCCTGTACACCGTCTGTCATGAGAGCGATGGCATGGACATCGTCTACCGTCGTCTTTAAAAGACGCATGTAGTTATCAGCATGTGCTGCGGTAACAAAATATGTCTTACCGTCTTTATCGTTCTGCGGCATTGAGATAGGGCTCACGCCGGAAGGAGAAATCCTTACGATAAGGCCGTCACCTATGTGACCGATCATCATTCTTCTGTCTTTTACTGCTACAAAGAGCAATGTGCATGACAGTCTGTCGATCACGTCGATCGTGCGTTCCTCCATAATGCCTGCAAAAGCGACACGGAGCTTCGCCATAAGATATCCTCTTACTGCAGCTTCCCTGTTCTCAGCATATAAGGCATCGAAATGCTCGCACAAAGTATCTGTTATTACATGAACTGCGCAGTCAGAACCGAATCTTGCATCGGTATACTGCTTTCCGCCGGCGCCGTCAGCAATGCAAACCACAGAAACTCCGTTTTTAGTTACGGCAAAAGAGGCATCCTCACACGGAGTACCCCTGTTTACATGTTTATTGCCGATAGTCGTGATTGCACCGACAGTTATTCCCTTATACATCAGTCTTCCTCGTTAATGAATTTCATGAAATCATCAATATCAACAGCTTTGCCCTGCGGCTCAGTGTCGATGTTATAAAGTGCATCATCGTTCATACCGGAAGATACGATCGAAGATGAGGACGATCCCAGGAATTCAAAGAGTTTTCCGAAGTCTGCGGAATTGACTGAAATAGGCTCAGCTCGCTTAATAGAAAGTCTCTTTAAGATATCGAAGTCAACGCCTGAACCTACGCCGATATTAAATACAACGAGTTTATCTTCTCTCTCAAGCTCATTACATGCTTCAATAGCACGTTCCATGTTCTGCATCGCGTTAGGACCCTGAGGGGCACCGTCTGTGATAACAACGAGCCAGGGCTGGAAATACTTGATGCCCATTTCCTTATAACCTTCTTTACGGGCATTTAAGAGCTCTAATGCAGTAAGAACGCCCTCACCGATAGGTGTAAGTGTAGTTGAAGCCGTAATCTCCGGTAATCCCTTTTCCTTTGAGATCTTACCGAAAGGCATTACGATCTCAACCTTTGAACCGAAAGTAATGATAGCGATATCTGTTGAAGATCTTGTATCATCATTTGATTTGATCGAAGTTACGAAATTCTGGAGACCCATGTTGAGCTGCTTGATCGGGTTACCCATCATGGAACCAGATGTATCAAGAGCAAAACAGATAGGAAGTCTTCTCTTCGTACTTGTACCGAAATCTGAACTAGAAAAACCGTCCGCCATAAAAGTCCTCCGCTTATTCGAAGTTAAAAGCTATGCACAATAAAAATTATATCAAAAGAGACCTCAGAATAAACCGAAGAATTTCTTTTTGGGAGCCGGCGCAGGCATTGCAGCTGCCGAATCATTCTTGGCCGGTTTATCGTCATCATACTTAACCGGTCTGAAGCTGCTTGACTCTCCTACACTAGAAGAAACAAATCTGCCGGAAGGCACATTATTAAATGTCTTCTTCTCAAACTTAGGCTTCGGCTCAGGTGCCTTGCCTGTCTGCTCCTTTGCCTCAGCAAGCTTAGCTCTGTATTCTTCAACATTGATACTGATCTGCTTATAATCCTCGCAAGGGAAAAGCTTATAGGCTTCAGGATCATCATATTTGAAATTCTCGAGTTCGGTCATGTACGTCTGAACCGCATCTCTCCAGCATACAGCTTCGTAAGTCTTACCTTCCTTGAAGGTTCTGTAGAGCATCTTTCTTAGATACTCCGGCAGGTATTCCCAGATATGAACATATCCGCCGAGCGGAATGTGCTCAGTATCAGAGTTATCAAGCGTATAAGGGAAGTTCTTATTCAGGATCTCTTCTCTTAATGTCTCTGCACCGTTTCTTGTTGCATAAGGATGAAGGCCGCAGAACAATACAGAGAAAACAAGCATCGCAATAGAATAGTCCTCGTCTTCAAGTGTTCTGACAAAGCCTGAGAAGTCCTTGCCCCAGAGCTTCGGATCAGTAAATTCCTCAGTACCAACAGGACAAGGGAGATTACCTACCTGAACACTGTCCATATCGATAAGATACTGGGAATTGGAAGACTCTATCAATGCATTCTTAAGCTGGATATCACCTGCAACTACATCGTGCATATGCAGATAGAGATACTTGCCGATGAGAGAAAGCAAAGTCTCGCATACATCAAGTCTTGTCCAGTCAGGGTACTGCTCAAGGATCGCATCAGGGCCGTCGAAAACATTGCTTAATGTCGTTCCCTTGCCGATAAACATCGTATAACCGACAGGAACGTTACGGAAATAAAGCAAGTGCTGAGGAGCACAGAAGTGAGAAGATGTGATGTTCAGTTCCGTAAGTTTCTTAAGCTTGGCCCATCTGAGCGGTGTAATAACACCCTTGTGATATATCTTCGCTACTAATTTCGAATTATCTGTAAGGAATACCATTCCTTCTGCACCGCCTGAGAGCCTCTTCTCAAGAGTAAGTCTCTCACCGCCGTTGTAATTAACTATGTCGCCGATATTGGCTCTGGCATCAGTATCAAGGAATGAATCGATCTTAGCGAGGTTGCTGATCTTAGGCGGCGGATTATCGTCTATCATATCCTGCATGGAAGGATAGATCTTAAGTCCGGTCGGGAAAAGAATGGCAACATCGTGATTATATACAGGCTTCTTCTCTATAAGTCTCTTAAAGAGAATACTGTTCCTGGTCGTAAGAAGAACGGAAAAATCGAGCTCATTTACAAGTTCGATGAATCTTTCCGTGTTGCAGGTATTAATGAGATGAAGTTTATTCGTAGGAAGGAGGCTCTGCATCAAAGAACGCATAGAAGGCTGAACATACTTGTCCTTCGGATCCTGCTGGGCAGTTACACTCTTGTGCAGAACTTTAAAAGTATCATTGACGTAACAGTCGATACCGTAGTCATTAAAAAGGTTCAGAAGCTCATCAAACCATACTCCGTTGGAGCATTCCCACACAACAGAGTAATCCAAAACAATCGACAGATACTTACTAAGACCTTCGAACATAGCTTTCTAAACACCTTCTCTCCAAGATAATTCTAATGAATAGAAAATAAGAAATCAAGGAACGGAACCACAAAAATGTGATATTCAGGCGATGAAAATGACATAAATGACGGAAAATTGAGGTAAATTGCCCTCCTGCTTACTCAATACCGACCAGTTTCATTAAATATTTCGCGTTGGATTGTCTGCTTATACCGGACGAGAGTTTATAGTCGAATTCGATACCGGTATCAGTGTAAGATTCTGAGAAATGGTAATACCTAATATTTTCGAACCCCTTCTCGGTCTTGTCGATCATCGCATAATCATGTGTAGTCATAAGACCGCAGATATAGGGTTTTGATAACTTCTTCAATACAGTGAGCGCGCCCTCTGTCCTGTCATCGGAATTGGTTCCTCTGAAGATCTCGTCAATAAGGAACAGCAAAGGCTTCTCCTCACCTGCCGCATTAACGATACCAGAGATCCTTATAAGCTCTGCTTTGAACGTGCTCATATTCTCTTCAATGCTGTCAACGATCCTCATGGAGCTCATGACTCTCATTCTTCCAAGCTTAACGCTGGATGCAGGAACAAGTCCTCCCGTAAGAGCAAGGACCGTACAGACGCCTACTGTTCTGATTAAGGTCGTCTTGCCGGACATATTAGAACCTGTAATTATCGCTATATCCTTATCTATTGTTACTGAATTCCTGACAACGGTCTCATGTTCCAGAAGCGGATGAGCAAGATCAGCTCCTTCGAAAAACGCATTGTCTGAAGCCTTATCCGATTCAACAAATTCAGGGAATGTGCTCTCTTCAAGGACAAGTCCTGTCTGTGCAGCACACATAAGTGATTCGATCTCAGATATACCGTCGATATAAGAAGGAAGGTCCTTGCCGTGATTAACTGCCCAGTTGCCAAGAAGGAATGAGATCAGATAATCCAAAGGTGCAATGAGATTAAATATCAGGGCAAATAAAGGCTGTGTGCGGATTCCTGCAAACCTCAATGCATTATCAAGTTTTTTAAGAGATTCATAAGCTCCGTCAGAGTCTTCTTTTCCCTTAATAAGTGACTTTATAAGTTCATCTTCAAATCCCGCATTACCAAGGATCTTATAGAGCTTTAACATCGTCTTAACCTGGTTGGGCATTCCTTCGCAGGCCTTAAGATAAGAGTCGTTGAAGGTGCGTCCGATCATAAAGATGATCAGATTAGCGATAAGGCACGCAGGGATAGAAGCCGAAGCGCGGTCAGGGAATACAATATAAGCTATCGGAACTGCAAGCCAGATCACACATCCTAATATGGCAATGACATTTGCTATGGTCTTTGTTTTCGAGCCTGTGGCAGCAAAATCGATAAGAGCCTTGGGATCTTTTGTCATGTGTCCCATTCTTGCTGTTGCCTGATAGTCCATAAGAACTTCGGGCTTGCTGATAAGCTCCTTAACAGCAGCCTGTCTGGCCTTAAGCTCATCAACGGAAATATCTGATACGTGGGGCTTTAAAAGGCTGTCAGCAAATCTTCTCCTGCCGAATGCGGTTTCAGATACATTGAGCAATGAGAATAATGACTTCTTTCCGAAAACATCAAGATCCAGACAATAATCGTGACCGGGCTCTTCAAAATCCTTGCCGTAAAGTCTGTTCTTGGCAAAACCGATATCCTCTGCCCTTCTTAATCCCTTAACTGCAATATTACGGAGCTCATTAAAATCTCCCTTTATCCTTGTGATATAAGATGAATTAACCTTGGATAATTCAGTAAGATAATTGACCTTATCCAGGATCTTTCCGTGAACGATGCATAAGACGATAAAGCTTAAGAAAATGAAAGCGCCGGAAACATAAAGCGCCGGTATCTGTGATGCAATACCGCCAATAATAAGACCTGCCGCTCCAAGAAACGTAATCAGTCTGAAGAATGATAAAATGCCGCTCTGCCTTCCATAAGAGGCGAGATCGGCAATTATCTCTTTTCCTTTATTCTCGTAGTAATTAAGATCAGCTTTCATTCTTCTTCGCCTTTGAAGCAGCTGGTTTCTTGGCCGAAGGTTTCTTTTCCGTTTCTTTCTTGGAAGCAGCTGACTTTGTTGTTGTCTTGGATGCTGTCTTTGTGGTTGTCTTCTTAGTTGTAGTCTTCTTTGCTGCAGTCTTCTTTGCACCTGTCTTGGAAGTAGTTGTCTTCCTCGAAATACGCTTCGGAACAACCTTATCGAGCACTTCACCTACGTTATCGTGGATAGTAAGGAGAGCCTTAAGATCCATGTATGTGGAACTCTTATTGATAATTACGATCCTGTCGTGCTTTAAGAACTGGGCAAAAGTAGCAGCCGGATAAACAGTAAGCGATGTTCCTGCAATGATCATGAGGTCGCACTTCTTAACTGCCTTGATAGCGTTATCAACGTTCTCGTGCTCTAAGTTCTCTTCATAAAGAACGATGTCAGGTCTTACGATACCGCCACACTTGTCACAGTGGGGAACGCCTTCCTGGGATGCGATATATTCGATATTGAACTTCTTGCCGCAGTCCATGCAGTAGTTCCTGTAGACGGAACCGTGAAGTTCGATCACGCACTTGCTGCCTGCTTCCTGGTGAAGGTTATCGATATTCTGAGTGATGATAGCCTTAAGCTTGCCCTGTCTCTCAAGTCTTACGAGAGCCTTGTGAGCCTTGTTGGGTCTTGCATCAGGATAGATGAGCTTACGCTTATAGAAATCATAGAAATCTTCAGGATGCTCCATGAAGAAATCATGAGCAATGATGTCGATAGGTCTGTACTTGGTGCCGCTCTCGGTATTGTAGATACCGGCGCCGCTTCTGAAATCTGGAATTCCGCTCTCGGTAGATACACCTGCTCCTCCAAGGAACACGATATATTTGGACTCATTTATAAGCTCTTTGAGCTGCTTGATCTTGTCCTCTCTTACACTGCCGAATCTGTCAATCCTAGTTTCCACTACTTAAACCTCGATCAATGAACATCAGGAATTCCATCACCGTCAAGATCAACGCCTTCAAGATCACCGTGATCGTGGAACATACCTGCTGCACCGAACATCTCTTTGCCGGTAACACGCTTCTCGTCACGTCTCTGCTCAACCAATGTGCTCAGAGCTTTCCTGATCCTGTCAGGTGTCTTGATATTCTTAAGCTCGAGAACCGGTGAGGTCTTATCAGCGGTCGTAAGGATGACCGAACCTACACCAAAGATCTTCTGCCAGATAGACTGCTTGAATGTGATATCCAGAACTCTGTATAAAAGGATCTCTTCAGAACTGATGTTGATGATGCCCTTCTTATAGTAGAGCTTATTCTGCGTGAAGCTGTAGATGGTAAAAGAGATGGGCATGCCTAAATATCTCTTCCTGTCCTGCCAGAGAACCTCTTCCTTCTCGGTAAGGTTAGTAAGTTTGTCGATTCTGCCCATAAATTAAGCTCCCTTCGGGAAGACAATAATGCTCTTCACAACTTACATTATAATAAAAAACACTTTATGTGAACAAAGAAATTGAAAATGAAATGTAATATTAATATTACCCTTGCTTCTTATCAGAGTTCTGGTTCCTTACAGGATCGATGATCTCCTTATAATCGAACAGTTCCTTGTAAGCTTTTCTGTCCAAAGTCTTATAGCTCATCATGGCACGGTCGACAAACAGGTAATTATCACCGTAGATGTGATAAGGTGTTGCACCGCCTCCGAAAAATATTCTGAAGCCTCTGTTCTTAAAGTAGACCGCCCTGTCATCCGTACCATAGATATAATTGCCGTTCGGATAAACAAGTATATGGACCTCACCAAACAGGCTTCCTATCTGGTCCATCCACTTGGTATGGTCATCTACAAGCACCTGTTTCTCGGTGTTTCTGCAGTCCTCAATATAGTTGTATGTGCATGAAGCAAACTTCCATCCGTTATCTGCAAGCACGTTCTTTATCGCAGTTACCTGCTCTCTTGCATTATCGATATCATCATTTGTCGGGTTTATCTGGGGAAGGTTTGCAGCTGACAAAGCGGCGTTTCTGTCCTCGATCTCACCTGCAGCTACGACATATCCGAATACAGCCTCGTGACCGCTTACAGAGATGATTCCCTTCGCACCGTCATATGTGAAATCCGGATGCTTTTCGACAAATACATCAAGAAGGCCGATAGCTTCAGCTGTTCTGCTGACAACATTCTCGCCTGCCGAATTCTTATATTCTCCGCATACCTGGTTCTCATCGTTTAAGACGAGTCTTCTGCATGTTCCGCATTTATATGCCGAAGCGCTGTACTGGAGATCCTCGATAACAACGATCAAAGGCTTCTTGCCCTTAGGAACCTTGAGATTGCGCTCAAGAAGGAATGTCGGGTCACTCTGATCGATCAGGTTCTCAACGTCAACCAAAACATATCCTCTGTTGTAGAGGTTCTCAAGGATCTTCTCAAACTCCCTGTTCGTAAGGTAAAGATTGGTGTTGGGTGAATGTACCCTTCCCTTGAAGGCAACTTCGTTATCCGCAATAAGGGATCTTACGCAGATACATTCGATCTTGCCCCTGTATTCCTTTACCTCGCTCGTATGTGATGTAGCTTCAAGAAGGCTGCTCTTGATAAGTTCGTCCTCAGGGAAGATAACAGCGAGATCCGAGAAAAGCTTTTCTGCGGAATAGAACTTTAATGTCTGGAGCAGATGGTCTCCTTCAGCCATCATAGGCTCATACATCGTCTGCTTAATGTCAGCGATTCTCTTACCGCAATATTCGCCTACAAATCCGTCATAACTGTTGTCCACCTGGGTATACTTCTGGACTGCAGCGATATAATCGCCCTCGTTATACTTTACTTCGGCAGTCTGAACATCACCTGTAGCGGTCTCGATATAATCCAGCTCTCTTAAAAGCGGATTTGCAGTTGCGGAGAAATTACCGATCGGCTGCACCTGCTCGAAAAAGTACATAACGACAGGCTTTTCAACCTTTCCTAAAAGGAAATCCTCGCAGATGCTGTTAAGTCTCTCGGAAACGACAGAGCTCGTAAGCTCTTTCATGGAGTCAAGGAAATTGATGTCGCTTGGAGTAAGCACATAACGGTTGCTGACAACACGGTTGCATATCGTATCAACACGTTCCCTGACGATGCCCTGCATGTCATTTAACATCTGGATCCTTGCTGAATTTGAAGCCTGGTCATCAGGAGAAGACTTCAGCACCTCATCCTGTATGCCGCGGTAGAGCTCAAGGGCATCAGTATAGCGGCCCTCATCAATAGCCAGCTCAAAGCTCGGAACCGTCTCAAGTTCATAAGCATTCTTGCTTCCGAGGACAACAGTCGTGACCATCAAAGCGATGATCATGACAGCACAAAGAACAGCTGCAATATTGTAGCCTTTTGTGTTCTTTATCTCGTCATCACCGACGTAATACTCGGAAGAAAATACTGTCACTTCAGATCGTCAAAGCTTACCTGCTTCGCCTCCAATGAATTCTCTCTAATGTAGTAACCGATTGCCGGAACCTTACGGATCCTGTAGTACTCGGGATCCTGAACGTCTACTTCAGCAAGCCTTGCAAGCGACTTCAGTATTGAGCCCTTCTTCGATACAAGGAGCTGGACGCCCTGGGTCGTTCTTGTTGTCTTAAGCGGGATCAGGGATGCCTTGAATACAGCAGCTTTATCAAGACTGTTGGTAACAATAAGATCCGGATCCTCTGTCTCATCGAGAAGTATAAAGCCGATAGCCTTGCTTCCGTCAAAGAACGCGTTAATAAGCTTCTTTCTGTTCTGCTTCGTCTCATAGGAAGAGATCGGGAATCTTGCTGCCTTGCCGTTCTCGAAAGCAATAAAGAGGATTCCCTTGTAGTCTGTCGTGGAGATCATGAAAACAGGTCTCTCACCGTCTTCCATTTCGAGCTCACTGGACAGGAAGTGTCCGAGATCGCCCGGCTTCGTGTCGGAGAAGTCGTAAACGTGAGTCTTATAGAGATTGCACTTATCGGTGAAGATAAGGAGATCTGACTTGTTCTCACACTCAAATCCCATGAAGATCTCGTCATCATCCTTGGTCTTAAGTTCGCCAGCACTCTGCAAAGACTTCATAGTGTGCTTCTTAAGATAGCCGTGACGCGTAAGCATGAGGTGGAGTCTGTAATCAGGAATAACAGCAGACTCCACGAAAGTCTCTGTCTCTGCCATGCCGACAAGTTCAGACTTTCTGGGCTGGCCGTACTTCTCTGCAACTTCCTTCAATGTCTTGGCAATAAGATTGTTGATCCTTCGGGGGCTTCCCAGGAGGTCTTCAGTATCAGCGATGTCAGCCTTGAGCTTATCTCTGTCTGAGATCCTGTTGAGAATGTACTGCTTGTTGATATTACGGAGCTTGATCTCTGCAACATATTCAGCCTGTTCCTCATCAATGCCGAAGCCCTTCATGAGGTTAGGGATAACGTCAGCTTCGAGTTCAGTCTCTCTGATGATCTTGATTGCCTTATCAATGTCTAAGAGGATAACTGCAAGACCGTCCAACAGGTGCAGTCTCTTCTTCATCTTATCGAGGTTATAAGCAAGCTCACGGCAGACGCATGTTCTTCTCCACTTGAGCCATTCATCAAGGATCTGGGCAATACCCATTACTCTCGGTGAACCATCGATAAGAATATTGAAATTGCATGAGAAAGTATCTTCAAGCTTTGTGAATCTGAAGAGCTTGGTCATGAGCTGTTCGTGGTCAGTACCGCGCTTGCAGTCGATCGTGATCTTAAGACCGTCAAGGTCTGTCTCGTCACGGATGTCGGCGATCTCCTTGGCCTTACCACTCTTAACGAGATCAGCAATATTATCGATGATCGCCTCTACGCTCGTGGAATAAGGGATCTCAGTGATCTCGATGAGATTCTTTGCCTTATCAACCTGATACTTGGCTCTGACAGAGAACGTACCCTTACCGGTATCGTAGATAGCCTTCATCTGATCTCTATCGTAGAGGATCTTACCGCCGCCCGAAAAGTCAGGCGCAGGCATGATCTCCAGAAGATCAGCATTGGGATCTCTCATATATGCTTCAGCAGCAGCGCATACTTCAGCAAGATTGAATGAGCAGATATTGGATGCCATACCTACGGCGATACCCTGGTTCGCATTAACGAGAACAGCGGGGAAAGTCGTAGGAAGCAATGTGGGTTCCTTGAGAGTACCGTCATAGTTATCGACCATATCGACGGCATCTTTGTCGATGCCCTTGAAGATCTCTTCACAGATCTTCTCGAGTCTCACCTCAGTATAACGGGGTGCAGCGCACTGCATGTCTCTGGAATACTGCTTACCGAAGTTACCCTTAGAATCTACGAAAGGATGCAGTAACGATCCGTTGCCTCTGGTAAGTCTTACCATCGTGTCGTAGATAGCCTGGTCGCCGTGGGGATTGAGCTTCATGGTCTGGCCGACGACGTTTGCGGACTTGGTCCTGTTGCCGCCCAAAAGGCCCATCTTGTACATCGTGTAAAGGAGCTTACGGTGCGAAGGCTTGAAGCCGTCGATCTCAGGAATAGCACGTGATACGATGACGCTCATCGCATACGGCATATAGTTGATCTCGAGCATCTCCGTAATCGGCTGATCGATAGCCGGCATATCCTTGGCATTGCTGTCTGTAAGCTTTGCCTTAAGTGAATCTGAACTGATATCTTCTTTTTTCTTACGTGCCATTTACATCACCCTAAATCAAGCATATCGAGATACTTTTTGCCGTCCGTCTCGATATGGAGTTTTCTTCCTGCAAGGTTGTCTCCTAAAAGGAGATCGAAGACTTCAGCTGTCCTCATTGCATCTTCGGGGCAAGCCTTGATAAGTCTTCTGGACTTCGGATTCATGGTTGTCTTCCACATCATCTCAGGCTCGTTCTCACCCAAACCTTTGGATCTCTGGATCGTGCAGAGCTTGGGATCGACTTTGGAAAGGATCTCAGCCTTCTCCTTCTCGTTAAATGCGAAGAATGTCTCTTCCTGTGCATTCTTGCCCTTGGGCCTGTATGTGATCTCGAAAAGAGGAGATTCGGCAACATAGACATAACCCTTCTCGATAAGAGTAGGCGTAAGTCTGTAGAGCATTGCAAGGATAAGCGTTCTGATCTGGAATCCGTCGACGTCGGCATCGGTACAGATTATGATCTTGTTCCATCTTAAGTCATCGAGATTAAATGCACTCATGTCTTTTGTGTGCTTATTCTTGATCTCGACACCGCATCCCAAAACCTTAAGAAGATCCGTGATGATCTCACTCTTAAAGATAGTTGCGTAATCAGCCTTAAGGCAGTTTAAGATCTTACCTCTGACAGGCATAACAGCCTGGAATTCAGCATCACGGCCGAGCTTTACGGAACCCAAAGCGGAGTCACCCTCTACGATGTAGAGCTCGCGCTTGGCAACGTCCTTTGTTCTGCAGTCAACGAACTTCTTGATCCTGTTGTTGATATCGACCTTGCCCATGAGGGTCTTCTTAATGTTGACCTTAGCCTTCTCGGCATTCTCACGCGCACGCTTATTTATAAGTATCTGCTCGATAGTCTTAGCAGCGAAATCCTTATTCTCGATAAACCAGATCTCGAGATTATCCCTGATGAGCTGAGTCATGAAGTCCTGGATGAACTTGTTGTTGATAGCCTTCTTTGTCTGGTTCTCATAAGAAGTCTGTGTGGAGAATGTATTGGTTACAAGGATCAATGAATCAGCAATATCCTGGAAAGTGATCCTGGACTCATTGGCCTTGTACTTTTCCTTAAGCTTGATCTGCTTGTCGATCTCTGCGACAAATGCATTCCTGACAGCCTTATCCGGCGAACCGCCGTGCTCAAGGAAGCTGGAGTTATGGAAGTATTCCAGAGCATTTACTTCATTGTTGAAGCAGAATGCGACTTCAGCCCTGACCTTGTACTCGTCACGGTCTTCCTTATCACGGCCTCTGCCCTCACCCGAGAACGTATATGTCTCGGTGAAACCCTTCATGTCGTTAAGTTCATCGACATAACCCTTGATTCCTTCAGGATACATGAAGGAAAACTCTTCGCCTGACTCGGCATCCTTAAGGATAAATTCGATACCGCTGTTGATAACGGACTGGCGCTTGATGATCTCCTTGAATGTCTCAAGAGGGATGATTATCTCTGTAAATACCTCAGTATCAGGCTTCCAGCGCTGGATAGTACCTGTTCTCTTGAATCTGTAGGGCTCCTGCATGAGCTCTGTTACAGGTACACCCTTCTTAAAGCCCATCTCATACTTGGTATGGTCTCTGAATACGGTTACCTGGAAGAATTCGGATGCATACTGTGTAGCGCACGCACCAAGACCGTTAAGTCCCAAAGAGAATTCATAGTCGCCTGATGAGTTATTATTATACTTACCGCCTGCATAAAGCTCGCAGTAAACGAGTTCCCAGTTATATCTTCCCTCTTTGGCATTGTAATCCATAGGGATACCGCGTCCGAAGTCCTCGACTTCGATGGTGCCATCCGCAAATCTGGTGATGATGATCTTATCGCCGTGCCCCTCTCTGGCTTCGTCGATAGAGTTCGACAGAATCTCAAAGAAGGAATGGATGCATCCCTCGAGATTGTCTGAACCGAAAATAACAGCCGGACGAAGTCTTACACGATCTTCGCCCTTGAGCATCGAAATACTCTCATTGCCGTAATCTTTCTTACCCGGCATATTGTTCCCAACTCCTTAAAATAAATAATATATATGTATTTGATTTTTCGATTATATCACAAAGATTTCGATATCCTTCAAGCCTAACAGCGGCAAAAAACAAGGTTGTCCCAAAAACGGACAACCTTGTCACAATAAACTAAAAAGAGTTTGATCAAAAGTCAGGAATCTCCCCAGGAGCGCACAGGATTCAGTCTCATCTCCTGGAACACAAAGATAACGCCTGGTTGAAATCCGAAGCCTCTCCGGACTCAAGAACACTTGCGATCTTTGCCATTACCTCTTTCCTGCGCATTGTAGCAGGGATCAGGCGGTCAAAATCCTTCAAGGAAATATTAATTCTGTTAAGCTCCGATTTATAACCTTCTAGCTCGTCTTCAAACCTTTTGCGGTCATAGCGGATCTTGTCTTCGGCCCGGTAGATCTCGCCGTTACGCTTGTCTCTTATATGGCAGGCAACCACATATCCGATGATGATGGTAGCAACCATAGCCAGAAAACAAACGATATTGGTGTAATCAAGCAAACCCCTGTTTCCTGCAATCCCTGCTACAAGGCCCCAAATTACCGCCATTATTAAGGTAGCAACTTGTGACAAAATCAGGAACGGCCAGAAAAACCTGAATGTTGAGTATCTGGCACCTGTAATCCTGGATTTATTACGCTCTATCTCGGTTTCACAATTAGAGATCTGCGACATAAGCCAGTCACGCCTGTCATATTTTTGAGCAAGGTCTCTTGCCAAAGCTATGCTCTCTTCTGCAGAAAGACCGGCATTCTGACCGGTCTCCTTACCGCATGTTCCGCAGAAAACCGAATCATCACTGATGACTGCACCACAATATGCACAATGGATCATATAAACACCTCCCTTAATCCTAAAATTAATTTTAACAAACAGCATTTCTGTCAACAATGAGAACAGGATATCCGCTGTGTAAAATCGGAAGGCTCAAATTTATGCAATATATATCAGAATAAAAACCAAAAGCGCTCCGTGAGACACGAAGCGCTTTGTGATGGTGAGCCATGGGGGACTCGAACCTCCGGCCCACAGCTTAGAAGGCTGTTGCTCTATCCAGCTGAGCTAATGACCCTGGAGCGAGTGATGGGAATCGAA
>JAEFBC010000127.1 GCA_016292155.1 Saccharofermentans sp.
ATAACCTCAAGCTCGGTTCCAAGTCCTTCATCCCCGGCTTCGAGGAGCAGGTAGCAGGCCACAACGTTGGTGAGGAATTCACAATCGAAGTTAAGGTCCCTGAAGATTATCACGCATCAGATCTCAAGGGCGCTAATGCTACATTCAACGTAAAGATCCACGCAATCAAGACAGAGATCGTTCCTGAACTCGACGACGAGTTTGCAAAGGACGTTTCTGAGTTCGATACTCTCGACGAGCTCAAGGCTGACGTAAGAGCTAAGCAGCAGGAGAGAGCAGACAAGGACAACAAGGCTGCTTTCGAGAACGAGACAGTTCGTGCCGTATGCGACAACTGCGAGATCGACATCCCTGAATCAATGATCCAGAACGAAGTTGAGCAGATGGCTGACGATCAGGCAGCCCGTATGTCCAACCAGGGCATCGCTCTTGATATGTATCTCCAGTATGTCGGCCAGAGCATGGAAGACTTCAAGAAGTCTCTTGAGCCCATGGCACGCGTAAGAGTTAAGTCTTCACTCGTTATCGAGAAGATCACAGAGAAGATCAACCCTGAGGTTACAGAAGAGGACTACAACGAAGAACTCTCACAGATCGCTAACACATACAAGATCGACGTTGAGGAAGTTAAGAAGTCCATCGGTGAGGATTCCGCATTCATCAAGGATTCCATCCGCGCTCGCAAGACTGTTGAGTATCTCGCATCCAAGGCAGTCAAGGTTGAGCCCAAGCCCGCTGAAGAGGCAAAGACAGAAGAGTAATCTCTTCCAAAATTCAGTAATTACACACCCCGTGAGGATGATCCTTGCGGGGTGTTTTGTTTTCGCGGGTTGGTTCGAAAAGGGCGGCAAAACATGCGGTGGCGCCTGCAATTCCGCCTGAAATTCGGCCCTTTTTACCCCAAACTGCAGGCCAAACATCGGGCGACGCCTGCAATGCAGCCTGGAATTCGGCCCTTTTTACCCCAAAATGCAGGCTAAACATCAGGCGGCGCCGTTAATTCCGCCTGGAATTAGGCCGTTTTTGCCCCGAACTTCAGGCAAAACTTCAGGCGCCGCCCGGAATTCCGCCTGGAACCACGTGCGCATAAAAAAAGGCAGCCGCTCAATTAAGCTGGCTGCCTGAATAAAATCATATTTAAATAGCTTATGTTCTGTAGCTTCCGTTGATCTTTACGTAATCGTAGGAGAAGTCGCATGTGAACATTCTGTCGTAAGCATCGCCCTCATAGAGTGTGATGTCGACCTTGAGGTCGTGCTCGGCAAGAAGCTTTGATGCTTCCTCTTCATCGAAAGCAACGGCTGCGCCGTCTTTGTACATGAGAAGTCCGTTTAAGTGAATGTCGACCTTCTCGGGATCGAACATAGCGCCGGAGTAACCGACTGCAGTAAGGATACGGCCGATATTAGCGTCCTCACCGAAGAATGCGGTCTTGCAGAGAGGTGATCTTGCAACGGATGTGACGATGAGCTTTGCGTCCTTCTCGTCCTTTGCGCCGTGTACTTCGATCTCAACGAACTTGGTTGCACCTTCGCCATCGCTTGCGAGCATCCTTGCAATGTCCTCAGCGAGCTTGCAGAGGGCTTCCTCGAAAAGCTGATAGTCTTCAGTACCCTCAGCAATCTCGACGCCTGAAGCGCCGTTAGAGAAGATTACGACCATATCGCAGACGGATGTATCTCCATCTACGGAAACTCTGTTGAATGTATACTTAACTGCCTTCTGGAGCATTTTCTTCAAAGAAGCGGAATCAATGCCGCAGTCAGTTGTGAAAATGCTTATCATGGTGGCAAGGTTAGGGTGGATCATGCCGGAACCCTTAGCCATGCCGGAGATAGTTACTGTCTTGCCGTCTGTAAGCTCGATCTGTGCGGAGACTTCCTTGGGAACAGTATCTGTTGTCATCATGGCGTACTCTGCGTTATGAGCTGTTTCTTCGGAAGAAGAAAGGCCGTTTACGAGCGTGGGAATAACAGGGAGCATCTTATCCAGAGGAAGTCTGGAACCGATAACGCCTGTTGAAGCTGTAAGGATCTCAGAAGCGTCACAGCCTAAAAGGGAAGATGCAGTCTCAGCGACCTTGGTTGCGTCATCGATGCCGACAGCGCCTACGCCTGCATTGGCAACTTTGCTGTTAACGATGATGCCCTTGGCTTTGCCTGTGTTCTCGATGATACCGATGGATCTGACGAGTGAATGGCCTTTTACGAGATTGGATGTGTAAACACCTGCGACATTGCAGAGAGTGTCAGAATAGACCATTCCGACATCAAGGTAAGAAGATTTGGGATCGTTCTCGTTGATGTTTGCTGGATCTGCGCACTTCATGCCTGCGGATACACCGTTAGCCTTAAAGCCCTTAGGCATTGTTATATAGGATTTAGTTAATTCTTCTTCCATAAATAAAACCTCTCAAATATATATCTGATGCAAATGAATATTTATGCAAAGGATTGTATAATTCTGCATATAATACACTTGCAAAAGTTTATAGTCAACAGAATATTATCAGTAACGAACGTATATTACACATCTTTATTTTATGGTGCAATAAACTGCTTGACTTAAAACGCACTTAACATTATACTTTTGAGGCAATTGGCTGTCATGGTGGGATTAGTTCAGTTGGTTAGAGCGCTAGTTTGTGGCACTAGATAT
>JAEFBC010000128.1 GCA_016292155.1 Saccharofermentans sp.
AGGGAATTCACTCTTGAGGCAGGAGATTCCATTTACTTCAATCCTGAGAAGCCTCACGGACAGAGAGCCGTGACGGAGACTGCTAAGTTCCTCACGATCATCAACGAGTGATTTAGCAGTTCTACCCCAACTCACGGAAAAATTTGAAGTAGAAAAAGGAAGTATATACCCATGGATTTATTAAGCAGATTTGTTAACAGAATTGATTTCGACAGTTACGAGGATTTTAAAGAGAATTTCAAGATCATTGTTCCGGAAGATTTTAACTTCGGTTTTGATGTTGTAGATGTATACGCAAAAGAAGCGCCTGATCAGGAAGCTCTTATCTGGTGCGATGATGACGGCAACGAAAGACACTTCAATTTTAAGGATATAAGCGAGAAGAGCAACCGCGTTGCCAACATGTTCAAGAGCCTTGGCATTAAGAAGGGCGACAGAGTCCTCATGATGCTACGCCAGCGTCCTGAAGTATGGTTCACCATGGTTGGTCTTCATAAGCTCGGTGCACTCGTTATCCCTGCTACATTCCAGCTTCTTTATCATGACATCGTTTACCGCTGCAATGCTGCAGACGTTAAGATGATCGTTTGCGCTGATGATCCGCAGATCATTGAGCATGTAAATAAGGCACGTCCCGACTGCAAGACAGTTCAGTACTGCAGCGTTATCGGAGAGGCACCTGAAGGCTGGAGATCACTTACTGATGATATCGATAATGCATCTCCTGTTTTCGAGCGCCCCACAGGTGACGAAGCTACACACGCATATGACCCGATGCTCATCTACTTCTCATCAGGTACTACCGGTGAGCCTAAGATGATCCTGCACGATTACACATTGCCTTTGGGCCATATCGTTACAGCTAAATACTGGCAGCAGGTTTACGACGGATGCAGACATCTTACCCAGGCTGATTCCGGCTGGGCAAAGTTTGCATGGGGCAAGATCTACGGACAGTGGATCTGCGGTGCGGTTAACGTTACTTACGATACACAGAAGTTCAAGGCTGCAAGAATGCTCGAGATCATGGAGAAGTTAAAGCTCAACTCATTCTGCGGACCTTCCACGATCTACAGATATCTCATTCAGGAAGACCTCACGAAGTATGACTTCTCTTCCATCAAGCACTGCTCCATGGCAGGCGAGCCTTTGAATCCTGAAGTATTCTACAAGTGGCAGAAGTATACAGGCCTTGAGATCCGCGAAGGATTCGGCCAGACAGAGGGAAGCGTTCTTTTCGCAAACTTCCCCTGGCTCGACGTAAAGCCCGGTTCCACAGGAAAGCCCACACCTATCTACGACATCCAGCTGGTTGACGACAACGGAGTTCCTGTAGAAGACGGTATCGTTGGAAATATCGTTATCAAGAACGCTTCTTCCAAGCCTACCGGTCTTTTCCGCGAATACTACAAGAACCCTGAAGCAATGGCTGACCAGTGGCCCGGCGCTGACTACAGCACAGGCGATACAGCATGGAGAGATCCTGAGGGTTATATCTGGTTCGTAGGAAGAAATGACGACGTTATCAAGTGCTCCGGTTACCGTATCGGACCTTTCGAAGTTGAGAGTGCCTTAATGACACACGATGCAGTTCTTGAGTGCGCTGTTACAGCTGTTCCTGATCCTATGAGAGGCCAGGTAGTTAAGGCAACTATCGTCCTCACAAAGGCATACAAGGAGAAGGCTTCACCCGAGCTCGTTAAGGAACTCCAGAATCACGTAAAGAACGCTACTGCTCCTTACAAGTATCCGAGAGTTATCGAGTTCGTTGATGAACTTCCCAAGACTACAAGCGGAAAGATCATGCGTACCGCTATCAGAAAGGCTGATGAAGCCAAGTACAGGGAAGCTCAGGAAACTGCTGCTAAGGCAAATCTTTAAAGGAAATCTTCGATCACAATATTAGCAAGATCAAGGCCGCTCCGTGTTAAACGGAGCGTTCTTTCTTTGCGCTCCAATAAACCTTTTTCTAAGTTGGTCTTTACCGCGTCTGCGAAAACATCTTCGAACTCTACGCCGAACACTTTTTTGAACTCGTCCAGAAGTATTCCGTCCGTCGTCCTGAGCCTTAAGAAAGGAACTTCGCGCATCTTATCTTCCCTTGTAAGTCTTTCTTCAACATAAAGCGACTTCAGAAAGCTCTCATTGCCCTCTAAAAAGGCTTTGTATGTATCGTACGTAACCGTGTTCATTTCTTCTATGTAAGCTCTTACATCGTCTCTGTGGCCGTATCTGAGATCATTTAAGAAACCATGTGCTCCCGCACCTATCGCGAAATATTCACACGAGTTCCAGTAAGACGAATTATGAATGCTCTTATATCCCGGAAGCGCGCTGTTGGATATCTCATAAGTCTCATAACCAAGCTTCTGAAGATATTCCCTCGTTCCGTGATACATACTGCGCTCAAGTTCCGGAGATACAAGGTCTTCAATATTCCCGCTGTATCTTCTGTAAAATTCCGTGCCTTCCTCAATACTGAGTGAGTAAGTACTGATATGTTTTACACCAAGTTCTTTAAACGTACCGATATCTCTTTTTATCCCGTCCAAAGTCTCTCCGGGAACGCCTGTGATAAGGTCTGATGAGATATTCGTAAAACCTGCTTCCGAGATCTTCTTCAGAGCTTCAATTGCACCCTTTGAATCGTGAAGCCTGCCTAAAGTCTTAAGGACTTCATCGTCTAATGACTGCACGCCTAAAGATATGCGGTTAAAACCCGCCTGGCGGTACTCTGTGAGCTTTTCCGGTGTTACCGAAGACGGATTAGCCTCTATCGTTATCTCTGCGTCAGAAGCGATATTAAAGGCCTTCCTGACCGCGCCAAGCAGTTCACATATATATCTGCTGTCAGGAACAGTAGGAGTGCCTCCTCCGAAATACACCGTATCCTTTCCGTCAGGATCAGTTAAAGGATTTGTTCCTGCATCTTCTGTAATGACAGAACCGATAAGTTCCGTTTCCTTTATTGCAGCTTTATAGAACTCTTCACAAAGAAAATTATCCGTAACCGAATAGAAATCGCAGTAAGGACATTTCCGGGCACAGAAAGGATTGTGGACGTAGATATGCCTTGCCATCAGAACTCACGCCTGCGGTAGATCGGAACAGGATTCTTGAGCGCAGTTATGAGCGCCATCTTAAATGTGTTGAAGCTCGGTGACACGTTCTTCTGCGGGAGCATGTATTTCGAGATATTATCGGCCCACAAAGCCTTATAGTGACCGATAGCGGGATAACCGATCTCGATAAGGTCTTCAGCATTCTCGCTTATTGCTCTGCATAAGATCTCCCATGTACCGCAGACTGAATCCTGTTCATAAGAATCGAGGATCTCTCTATTGCAGTCCGGATAAGCATCGCAGATCGCATTCTTATCGCCAAGCATCCATGCCTCTATCTCTTCTGTGCTTATACCGACAACGCTTCTTATATTAGGAGCAAATTTCGAAGCAACCGCATATATCTCCTGTCTTAATGCCTGCGGATCTTTGTCATCGGAATCTATGGCGATTACAAGGATCAGGTCCTTTCCGCCATAGACTTTGTTATAAGCGCGGAGCTCGGACGGCAAAAGGTCCAGGAGGGAGTTTGCAAACTTCTGAGGCTTTGCGGTCATATCCTTCGGAAGGCTCCCGCAGCCCCTGTGCGGATGGACGTTTACTTCCGCGTCCACTCCTTCGTTATCGATTATCCGTTCGACCAGACGTTCTACAACGACTGCTCCGGATTTATCTTCTGAAAGTATCTCAATCAACATAAATTAGCCTTAAATCAATCTTCTTCAGGTTTTGCATCAAGGTGTCCGCCATACCAGATGGCACCCATTCCCACACCCTGGTGGAACATTTCCATGACAAGCGGATCTGCACCTGCGCAGCGGATCTGGACATCTCCGGATTCTTTCTCGAAAGTGCGCTCGAAAACCCAGATCTCCTTAGGTGACAGTGTCTCTATAATGTACGGATTATGCGTAGAGAACATTATCTGACAATAGTGGTTCTTCATCGTATAATCGCGCATCTCATCGCTTAATACATCGACCATGTCGTGGTAGAGGTCCTTGTCGGGCGTCTCAATAAAGATTGTTGAACGCGGCCTTGAATCGCGGAGAAGGAGCAGATATAAGAAGAGCTTATTGGGGCTCTCTTTAAGCGCCAGAGGAAGGTTCTTCTTTTTCTTCATCGTGGGGATTTTCTCTTCGATCTCATTTACGATGCGCTCGTATTCTTCCTCGCTCTCCATACGGATATATTCAAGCACGTTGCCGACATTGGAACCCGTGCTGTTAAGGTGCTTATGTCCGCCAGGTGCGCCGCCGTCGTAGTAGTAAGTACTGTGTTCCTCTGAAGAGAAGCTGCAGAAGAACCAGTTATAGATCTCTTTGTAGAGCAGAACATAATCCCTGTATCCAGTGATCTTGCCATAAAGGCTTAATGCAGTAAGGTGCTCATCTTCAACACCTATGGCATTCCCGGATGAGCCGTCCTCAAGATTTACGATCGTGCCCTTGCCCTGCTCTATATCCAATATCGTAAGAGGCTTCTTGGTGCCGTCAACATCAGCCAGGATTATTACCTTCTCGCTGTCGATGATGGGACTCTTGAATCTGCTGGTTACGATGGAAAGTTCGTACTGGATGAACTTCGGCTTGCCGGCGCTCTTATCCTCAAGCTTAAAGAAGATCCTGAAAACAGAAGGATTTGTAATATCAGGAGTCATGTTTGCAAAGCCCGGTCTCCCGTAACTTATGGAAGCCACAGCGCAGCCCTGGATAATGGTATCCCTTAAGAAAGCCATGCAGCCCATGAAGGAAGTCTTTCCGGTGTTATTGCGTCCGATCAGGGCATTAAGGCCTCTGAAAGCATCGTGCGAAGTTCCGTTGGCTCTGTCAGCCAGATAGTCATCTATCAGTATTCCTGCTCTGTCCTTATCGAAAACATCGAAGTTCTCAATCTCAATACCCAATATCATGGCTGTCACCTCCTATTACACCATATAAATGCAACCCGGATTTCAGGATCATTTTCTTATAGAGCTATTATAAATCTAAAAAGGGATTATTATCACTTTACATTTCGCCGCTGCTCAGAGTCTCAGCAAGAGGCTCATGCTTGAGAGCTAAACGGTATATGATGGTCTTGATAAGGCCAACCATAAAACATCCAAGTGAAGTAAGAAGAAAACATATCCAGTATTCCTTATCTGACGGGATAATATGCATATCCAGATACCAGTATGTCTCGATATCTATAAGGCTTAAGCTTACATAAGCAAGGACGCCTCCAATGGCGGCCGCGGTGATGATATAGAACAATTCTTTTATCATGCTGATTGCGAAAAGGTCCTTTTCTTTCATGCCTATTACCTTTTGTATCTGCTCAAAGTTCTTCTCCTCGCAATACTCAAAATAAGCCATCATAAGATAAGCAGACAAAAGCGCCAGAGCTATTACAGCAACGATTACTACAAGCACTTTGATCAGGATGCGCTGGAAGAGATTCAATACGTTATATGCTTCCAGAACAGGGTTATACAACTCTTCTATGCCAAGGGATTTGAACATATCAAGGAGATGAGAGCTGTCCTCAAGTGTATCGGAATAGAACCTGTAATTCTCTGATCCGAAGCGTTCATCTTTAGGATCATCACACCCGATAACAATAAGAGAAATATCTCTGTTGCCGCTGAGACGGAAGAAATCTGCATCTATTATTCCTGCAAGTTTATAAGGACCTAATTCAATTGTTTCCCCTTCATGCGTTGTGTAGCTGAATTCAAATTCTTTGCCCATAAGATCCGGATAATCGTTTTCAGCAAACCCGTATAATCCGAGAATAAAATCTGCTATTAAGATCTCGTTCTTACCCAAAGTTCCCTTGCCCCGGATAATACAGTTCTGTTTGTTAAATCTGACATCAAGTTCTTTCAGATCAACCTTGGAATAGATACTGCTGCCCTCATATAATCTGGTCACGTCAAACCACAGCTCGTTATCGAACTCTTCCTGCAGTTCACTTCTCGAAAACTCAGCCGGTTTTGATCTGTATTCTTTGCCATCAATTTTAGCCGTCACCTTGGAAAACGGCACCGTATCACCAAAAAAATAATCAAAATGCTTATATTCCGTTACTTCGCGCATTATATCCCTGTCAGGCAAATACTGGGAATCAACATAGCAAAGGGATGCTCTCTCGTAAACCAGAGTATTTATTATCCTTGATGCAGCAATTGAAAAACTGCTTAAGAAAGCGATCATAAAAACTACAAGAGCAAGGCACACAACATTCTTGACCGCCCTGTTCTTTGCCTTCAAAATTTTCTGCCATGAAATCATGAATCTCGAACGTATGCTCATGCTCTGCTCCCCTCCAGTTCCTGATGGAGATTAGCTTTGCCAATCGTGCGCTTAAGCTTGAGAACACCACACAGATATATCACTATGCATGCAGCAAATATGATAAGGATGCTTTTGGCACTTCCGGAATTATTCATGCCGACAGAATAAAATTCCTTTATAAGACCTCCTATGTAATTCGAAAAAACCATTATCACACAATAGGAGATCAAGCTGCTTAAAAGTATCGTTGCTGCAGTGGTAATGCAAAAGATCTTGATAAGAGAAGACGTCCTTATACCTATCATTCTGAGTTTCAGAAGATAAAGAGTTCTGCGCCTGACCATTATTCCCAGAGCGTTATTAAACATCCAGACTCCAAAAAACGTAGTAATAGCAGACAACGCATATATGATCACGTCAGCAACCGCCATAACTTCGAAAACATCATCATACTCGCAGTATGCAATTATCAGTTTTTGTCTCAGTTCCCTTCTGATACGTATATAATTGCGGGCATCATCCAGCGTTCCGACCAGATAATTCTGACAGAATACACCTCTGTCGGCTAAGTTGTTTACATAAGTCTCAAGCGGGAAAACAATATCATAATATTTATGACCTTTGTGGAAAAATCCTGTCACCGTATAGACTACATCAGGTTGTTTGCTGACCTTCTGTACAAGCTTATCGCCCAATTCAATTCCGTATTCTTCCACAAGCCTGTCACTTACCAGAACATTATTTTTTCTTTCTGCAGAACCGGTCTCAAGATACTTGCTGAAATCAGATTCCTTTCTCGGATAATAAAGCTCTACATAATAATCATTGGTATCTATTTCTCTGTCACCCGCAAAAAGAACCGGGTTGTCCCAACCTTCTGCATATACTTCGCTGAAACCGGCATCATCAAGCAAATGCTTATGTTCTGTCTGAATCCCGTTGATCTCAACCCTGAATTCGTTCTTGCCCAGGTCATTGAAATAATCATAGAATGCATTAACAGCACGGTTGAACGTCTCAACCGTCATACCTATTGCAGACAATGCAAAAACAAGCAGGAGAGCCAAGCCCGCATAAAGCCACGGACAGGTTGCAAATTCCTTTTTGGAAAACCATAAAAGGTCACGAAGTTTCATTAATTATCCTTCCGTCTTTAAGCTCTATGATCCTTGATCCGCAGCGCGCTGCTTCCTTATCATGAGTAACGAGTATTACGCCTTTGCCTTCATCATTTATGTTCTTTAAAAGTTCCATTATCTTAAATGAGTTCTCGGAATCGAGATTGCCGCAGGGTTCATCTGCAAGGATCAAAGGCGGATCACATACGAGCGCTCTTGCTATTGCGCAGCGCTGCTTCTCACCGCCTGAGAGCTTGCTTGCCTTCGACTTGATCTTATCTTCCAGACCGACTTTTTTTAGTATCGATTCAATCCGTTCTTTATGTTCGTTATATGAGATATCGTT
This sequence comes from Saccharofermentans sp., assembly GCA_016292155.1. Classification (GTDB taxonomy): domain Bacteria; phylum Bacillota; class Clostridia; order Saccharofermentanales; family Saccharofermentanaceae; genus Saccharofermentans. The sequence goes on from JAEFBC010000128.1 coordinate 7,805, forward strand.
GATGAGCAATGGCAGTCTCACGTTGTCATAAACAGTGAACTGCGGCTCTAAGTGAAATGACTGAAATACGAAGCCGGTCTTCCTGCTCCTGTAATCAGACAACTCATTATCGGATACGGAAGTGATATCTACTTCATCAACTGTGACCTTGCCGGAGGTCGGTTTCTCTATACCTCCGATGATGTGCAGCAAAGTTGATTTGCCGCTTCCGGATTTGCCGACAATACTCAAGAACTCTCCGTCATTGATCTTAAGATCAACATTATCAAGAGCCGGGACATCCGCTGTGTCATATATCTTGCTGAGCTTTTCGATAACAATCATAATTCACTCCGTTAATGTAAAGATCTCATTAGTGCCTTTGTATGATTCATAGCCATAAGTCTTAAGTACCAGTTTGTTTCCAACGGGAAAGTATGTTAATGACCAATTTTCCTCATAGCCGTCATATTCTATTCCCAAGGGGAATTCGATCCAAACATATCCAATATTCTCAAACCATTCATCATCCATAACATACTGCACTTTGTGACCGGTAAAATCCCTGTTAAGATCGATCTTATCTCTTAATTCGCGTGCTTCTTTTTCATTGAGTTCCTGAACACTAATTATCTGTTCCTCAAGCTCAAGCTCCAGATCTGTCAGATCGAATCCGGTTATCATGAGAGTGTTGTCATCAAAAACTTCAATATAAGCATCGGAAGTCGCAGCTTTATACACCCCGCTTTTCAGTACAGGCATGGGCTTGGAATTGGAACATGATGTCAAGAGTAAAAGCGCTGCAGTAAGCAGGCACATCAGTTTCTTCATTTTGTTTCTCCTAAAATCCAACCAATTATTATTCTTTAGAAAATGATGCAATTTGTCAATAAATTTTTCTTTTTTGAAATATAACACCCATAAAAAACCATCCTGCTTTCTGAAAGCAGGATGGCTGAAAAATCTTTGGATTGTTACCGCAAAATATTACTCTGTCTCGTCAAGAGTTGAGTTGATCTCAGTAAGGTTTGTCTGGATCTTTGCGATGTTGTCAGTCAATGTCTCGTTAACGTTCTCGAGCAAGGACTTAACATAGATGTGAGCATTTCTTCTGAGTTCTTCTGCCTGAGCCTCAGCGTTAGCAATGATCTGGGCAGCTTCTTCACGGGCGCCTCTTGTGATCTCGTGATCGTTGACCTTCATGGCATACATGCGGTTAGCGTCGTCGATGATCTTCTTATTCTTCTCTCTTGCTGTGCTGATTATATCCTGAGCTCTTGCTACGATATCGTTGGACTGTGCAACGGAAGCAGGAAGATTATTCTTAAGGATCTGGAGTGAATTGATCGTCTCTGTTCTCTCGATAGAGCACTTATCGGAGAAAGGAACGCTCGAAGCATCCTTGACCATGTCGATAAGATAGTCGATGTGCTTGATAGCGTCATAGCGCTGTCCGCCCTGA
>JAEFBC010000129.1 GCA_016292155.1 Saccharofermentans sp.
GAAAGAAAGAGATTACGATCCTTTGACCGGTGAACTTCTGGATACGCGTCCGTGCAAAGCAAGCAGTGATGATTCATTCTCGGAGCATTATTTCATCGGGGATTATGAGATCGAGACTACTGTGTATCAGACAATGACCAACCAGCGTTACAGCAGGATCGATGTGAAGGCTCCGGACGGTGCTGTCAGGGAGACTGAACTTAAGCAGTCAGACAAGAGCTTTTATATCAATTATGTTCTGGCTGACGGCGATAAAAAGGCCATTATATCTGTAAGTGCCGGCAGAGGCTTCAATCTCAATGAGGAAGTTTATTATGAGCTTGACCTTGAGACTAATAAACTGACTGTTGCAGACTCGAAAAAATATGAGTGGTTAGACAAGGTCTCTTTATACAACAGTTTTATAAGTCCTGACGGAACGATCTATTTCATGGATTCGGACGGATTGTTCAGAATCAACGCAGAGAAGAAGACGACAGAAAAACTTTTTGATTACAATCAGTGTTCGCTTAACTTCGGACTTGCAGAGAGATTTAATCTGGTGGAATGCTCTGATGACCGTATCCTGTTCTGCGGACGCTGCGATAATGCTTCTGTATATGAGGGGCGTACGGCAGATAAGATCAACCTCATAGAGCTTACCAGAGCTGATAAAAATCCGCATAGCGGCAAGACCGTTTTGGAGATATATTCTCCCAACGGAATAGATGACAAAACCGGTGAAGCTGTTGCGAGATTCAATGAAACGAACAGCAAGTACTTTATAGAATACGCCTTTAGCTATGATGACAGGGATATCATTGACGATACATATGATGATAATAACGAAGACGTATGGATGATGACAAAGACCAGAAACAACTCGGGTCTGGGCAACAAGCTTGCAATAGACATTATGAACGGAGACGCGCCGGATATCCTTTTAGACTGCAGCAGCTTCAGCCGTTTATATAACAAAAACTGTCTTGTTGATCTCACTCCGTTTGTTAAGGATGCAGATCCGGACAAATACTTTACAAACATCATCGAAGGTTCCAAAACTGACGGAGCACTCTATCAGCTTCCGGTAAGCTTCAAGCTGGAAGGTATAATGACTAAGACTGCTAACGCCGGGAGCTCGGGCAAAGGCTTTACCCTTGATGAATATAAAAAATTCACGGACGAGGTAATGAACGGAAACGATCCTATAGTCTATGGCCAGGCAGTATATTTTTCGCTGCTCTTTAACAGCATGAGGGATGAATTCATAAGCAAAGGCAAAGTCGATCTGTCCAAGCCTGAATTCAAGATCCTTGCAGATTATGTCAAAGACAATGTTCGCGAAAATGGTATTTCCATAAATGACTGGTATGAGAAAGCGTCGGGCGGCGAAGGAATTCCAAAAGGCGAATATATGGAATACTGTACCGGTATAGGCGGTTATTATTTTAATGGAATGGGAATCGCCTCGCACGGGAAAAGCGTGGTTATGCTTGGTCTTCCGTCACTTGACGGGCGGGGTCCCAGGTTTATCCCCAGCCGTTCTGTCGCGATATCTTCACAAGCAACGGACATAAAGGCATGCGGCGAATTCGTAAAGCTCCTTCTGACAGACGAGTTTCAGACAAAGATCGCCATGAACGATGAGTTCGTCTTAAGCCGTGAAGCTTATAAGACCGCCGGTTCTGCTGCGGTTACATACTATACTAACGGCGGAAGCAGTTTTATGGGCGGCAACGGCGGCGGTTCCGGAGGATTATCTGATTTCTCTTCCAAGGATGTTGACTTTGTCGAGAACGTAATCCTCACCTGCTCTAAGATGAAGACCGAAGATCCGGACATAAGCATGATCCTGACTGAAGAGATGCCGGCATATTTTCTTGGCCAGAAGGACCTCGATGCGGTAACAAAGATCGCGCAGAACAGGATCCAGAATCTTTTGGATGAGAGAGGATAAAAACTTAATCAATTCTTAAGAGCATTTCAATAACCCGAATAATATAATATCCCCATAGGAATCATGCCCTTTGGGGATATTTGTTTGTGGGGAAAATATGAAAAAGTTTATCTGTGTTCTTGCAGCAGTATCGCTGCTTTTTGGTGTTGCTTCGTGTGGTAACAGAGGCAACGATCTTTCCAAGGCTAAGAAGGTGTCTGAGGACGAGACCTGGTGGAATGATTCCATCACTAAGATCACGGCAGATGAGATAAACGGGGAATTAAATGAGCCTTCGTATCAGCTGCTTACAAAATGCTGCGCCGCGGATGAGGATTCTTTCGTTGTTTCTTTTATGGTGATGTCACAAAACATCAGAAACAACGAGATCCTGAGACATTATTCATATAAAGGGGAATTGCTTGGTCAGGTAAACATCGGAGCTTTTTTCGGATATAAAGAGGATTATTACGCAACAAACGCCGTCTATAAGAAGAATGACAGCTACTATGCCCTGCTAAGACACGTTGACGAGGAACAGGAACGCCAGGTTTATACAATATATGAAATAGATTTCAAAGAGGGAAAACTAAAAAACCCGGTTACATTCGAACTGCCTTCGGATGTTAATAAGCAGGCAGAAATAAACACGATGGTCGAAGCGGGCGGCAAGACAGTTTGCCAGTTTGATTACTTTGATAAAAACTGGCAGGCAGTCAGGGGAATCTGTGTCATTGACGGAGATAAGCATAAGACTGTTTATCCGGATTTCGGCAATGACGTAAAGCTCGAATATATAAGCAATCTGTCCAGTAGCGGAGATGCTGCAACATTTATCGCTGCAGTTAATGAGAACGGACTCGAAAAGACTTTGTTCTGCACGCTCGATGTGAACACTTATGATATTACGTCCGTTAAATCAGACCACAGTATCATGGATGCGAATTTTGTCGAAGGCTGTGGAGTTTTTGATATTAGTGACTGGCGTACAGTCGCAAAGATAGATCCTTCAACGGGCGGGAGAAACACGCTTGTCGATCTGTCTGATACTTTTATCAGCGGCCAGTATGTATTGGGTACACAAATAGCGTGGGCATCAGATGATAAGGTCGTTCTTCTTGCAGAAGATTATGCTTTATGCGGAACTCCTGCAACGAACATAATACTTCTGGAAAAAGCGAAGACCAATCCCAATGCGGGCAAAGCGGTGCTCACGATAGCATCTCTTGATGAGATGACTAATCAGGAATATTGTGCGGTAAATGATTTCAACAGGAATTCCGATAAGTTCTTCATTAAGACCGATTACAAGTATTACGATATGGCCAATGAGGGCTGGAAGTCGCAGGAAGGATCTGACGAATATGATCACGGTATCATCACCTCTTTCGAGGCAGATACTGCGACGGTCTTAATGTCTGATATCAGAGAAGGCAAAGGACCGGATCTGGTAATCTACTCCAATGAATACGGTCAGCTGAACAACACGGATTATCTTGTTGATCTTACGAAAAGAATAGCCTCGGAAAAGAGGCTTAACAGCGGTGAATACATGAGTTTTGTAACACAGCCGAACGGCCGTGACGGCAATCACTACAGGCTTAATTACGGCTTCATGTTTGATGGCTGCATTGTCAAAAGTGATCTAATCGGAGAGGGCGCTGCCGGCCTTACTTTCGGGCAGTATGAGCAGATAATCAATGAGAGTTACGGCGGAGTTAATGTCCTTCCAAAAGACGGGAGCCTCCGGATGAAAACTCTCTTTACATGTTCAGATTATATGTCTTTTGATAAGAGCGGAAAGATATCGCTGAATAACGACGGCTTCAGAGCCATGGCAGATTACATGGCATCTATACCTGATAACGCAAAATTCGATAATCTCATTGATGATAAGGTCGATCCGGTTTCCTGTTATGTCAGGAATTTCTCGAGTTATATATATGCATATAGCCAGGTATATTCCGATTACTCGATAGTCGGACTTCCATCTTCTGACGGGCATGCTGAGACGATAAGCGGAAGAGGAATAGGCATTACAAGCTGCTGCGTCCTGCAGGATGCTGCCTGGAGCTTTGTTATGAAGATGATGTCTCCTGAAGTTCAGAGTATGTCAGACATGTATGATCCTGTCCTTCTTATTGCGCAGAAAGATTATTTCAAAAGCTTCGTCTCCACTTATAATGCCGGGGTCAAAGCAGCAGGCGAAGGAAAGATGTTCCCTGAAAAAGCGGTTGACGCATATATCGGGCAGATCTCAGATGCTGTTGTGGTTCCTGATGTTGATTCATCGATACTGGTAATAATGAATGAAGAGATGCCTGCCTATTATGAGGGTCAGAAATCTTTTGATGAGGTCTGCTTCATAATCGAGAACAGGGTGAATCTGATGCTCTCAGAGCGCGGATAAGGGCCAAAAATTTTACTTTATCCCTGGATTTTTTACTTTATCCCTGAGTTTTGCCAAAAAGGTTGATTTTTTTCTGCCGTTGTTTGTATATTGCTGGTATGCACCATGACAGAGAGGAGGACCCCTTTTATCACCTGATTCCTACATTTTAACCTTGAAAGCCCCCATAGATTTCAAGGCGCGAACAAGCATAGATGCATTCGCGAAAAGCCCGAAGACTTTTCCAAAGTCTTTTTCCAACATCTTCTTCATTGCCTGAGGCTGTGATACCGCGTCAATTATCACAGCCCGGGCAATACACAATTTAATAATAATTATAATATGCGACGGCAAAGGTCTTTTATCCAAAGAATATTTAATGTATATTCGTTATGGGGGAGAACAGGTTGCCGCCGGTAACATAGTCTGGGGTGTTATCTTAGAGCGCGGCGATCCTTTTATTTTTCAGGGTAAATGGTCAAGATTGCGCTTTGTGATGATGAAGCAAAGTTCCTGGAAATCGAGAAGGAACTGATTGCTGAATATTTTGAAGATAAAGGCATGTCTTTCAGCGTGGAGAGCTATTCTTCGGGAGAGGAACTTCTGAAAGATGAAGCAATGCTGAAGATAGCAGATCTTATCATTCTTGACGTTGAGATGAAGGGGATTGACGGCATCTCAGCTGCGAAAAAGATCAGAGAACAGAACGACAAGGTTAACATAGCCTTTTTGTCAGCACACATGAATTATTCCACAGACGGATATCATGTAAGGGCTGTAAGATTCATCTTAAAAACAATGGACGACATCAAGGATTATCTTTTCGAGTGCCTTGACTGCGTTGTGAATAATCTGAATCTGATCGACAAAGAAATAACACTGGATTTTACGATAGGAAAAAGGAGTCTTAGGATAAATGATATTGCATATCTTAAGACGGTAGGCAACTACACGACTTTTGTACTTTCGCCCGATACGAAAGAGAGTTATATGATCAGATACACTCTGAAAAAACTGACTGATATGCTGAAGCCTTTTGATTTTTTAGCTGTCAGCTCTAACGAGACTGTTAATCTCCGTCATGTTGAGTCTGTTTCCAGATACCTGGTTGTTCTCGATAACGGGGAGGAGATCCCTGTGTCGCAGAAAAAGTACAATGACGTCTTCCGCGCTTATACACTGTTCAGGGGAAAAACAGCATGACGGCTCATATTATAACGATCATACTCGTACTCACAGATATATTAGTCTACTATACATTTTTAAAGACTGTTCTGAAGCGCAAGTCGGAAAAGCCGCTGGATTATTTCTTGTTTGTTGTTCTTTTTATCCTGACTTCCATATCAACATTATTTCTTAACGACTATCTCCCGGTTAAGCTTCTGGTGAATTTTATATTGAAATTTGTTATTTCATTCATAGTTTTTAAAGTTTCATTCAAAAAGATACTTCTGTCTAATCTGGCTTATACAGGGGTTTTATATTCAATCGAATTTACGCTGCTTTTGATTGTCGAACAATTATGCAATGTAACGGGCTTATCTGAGATTCCGGTGTCAGATGCTGTTATTTCGGAGCTCATATGCCAGTTCACAGTTCTTATAGTAGTATTTGTTCTTAATATAGCATATAGAAAAGGTGTGTTTTCTAATCTTGATATCAAGGGCTGGTTTATCTTTGCCTTTTTCCCGCTGTTTACCGCCATTGCCGTTATTGACCTTGTTGTTTCTTCTGAAGCTCAGAGTGTTAAAGCGGTTTACAGCAGCCTGAGTTTCCTTGCAGCAGGCATGTTTATTTTGAATATCCTGTTATTTATTTTGCTTGATAATGTTGTTAAACGCGAAAATGAGATCCGTGAAAAGGAATTATTGTTCGAGCAGGCAGAGCACCTTAATCAGATGTACCGTTCACTTTCTGATGAGCGCGAAAGGCAGAAGGCCAGATCTCACGATTATATAAACAACCTTAACGTCATGCTCATGCTCGCACGTGAAGGCAAGGTCGACGAAGAGATCCGTTATATTGAAGAACAGCTGGGAAAAGAGATGCAAAGCGTTGATGTTATCGATACCGGCAATACTCTTATCAACGCAGTATTGAACATCAAGTATCTCGAGGCAAAAGAGAAAGGCATCATCATTCCTTTCATTGCCGATAACCTGACAGGCCTTAAGATCAGCGACAGTGATCTGGTAACGATACTTACGAACATTTTGGACAATGCTATTGAAGCTGTTCAGAAGTGTGAAGAGAAGAGGATCGTTTTTAAGATAATCAAGGATTCTGACCTGCTTATAATCGACTCCGCGAATCCTTATGTTGGTCAGCTGCCGGACGAAGACAGCTTCGTAACGACCAAAAATGACAAGAAAAACCACGGATTTGGTCTGGCAAACATTAAAAACACCGTCAAAGCCAATAACGGCAACTGTTTCATCGATACTGAAGGTGGCATTTTCCACATCTCGATAGCCATCCCTCTGGCCTGAAAATTTTACTTTATCCCTGGATTTTTTACTTTATCCCTGAGTTTTCCATTTTCTATTGCTTAGAAAACGGCCATTTAATATTATCAAAACGAATCAAGGCCGCGAACTGGGGAGTAACGGATGGAATACATATCGACATACTTGGCGGATAGAATGTGCAGGAACGACATCATCAAAGAAGATGATGTTAAGTTCTATGCATATTCTATCCAGCTGATGTTAGAAAGAGTAATCGGTTTTA
>JAEFBC010000130.1 GCA_016292155.1 Saccharofermentans sp.
ATATATACCTGATCCTGGCAGCCTGACTCGAAAAGAGCATCAGCTACCCATTGGATAATCGGTTTGCCCGACACCTGGAACACGACCTTAGAGTGCTTGGACTTCATTCTCGTGCTTTTTCCTGCCGCCATAACAACCGCACTGATTTCCATATTAGAACCTCTTATTATTTTTAAATTGGGATTACCCTTGTCATTATAGCAAATCTCAAAACCTTATTAAATAAGAAGCCCTGCACTTTATGGGACAAAGTGCAGGGACTTGGATTTTTTATTTTCGCGCCCGAAAAGCCCGACAGTCAGGCTTTCAGTTATCAGAGACCCTCAACGGAAGCGATAGCCTCACGCATATTTGCCTCAGATTTCTTGAGGAGCTGGTATTCTTCGTCTGTAAGACGCATGTCGATGATCTTATCAACGCCGTTAGCACCGATAAGTGCAGGAACGTCGAGTGTTACACCGCTGATACCATATTCGCCGTTAAGTCTTGTAGCAACTGTTCTGATAGTGTGCTCGTCTTCTGTGATGGATCTGAGGAGCGTAGCAGCACTTACAGCGATACCGTTGAATGTAGCGCCCTTGAGCTTGATGATCTGAGCGCCGGAAGACTTTGTCTGCTGAGCGATCTCATCCTTAACGTCCTGACCGAAAGGTACGCCGATAGCTTCTGCATACTCGTCGATACCCATACCTGCAACGTGAGTGTGGCTCCAGCAAGGGAACTGTGTCTCACCGTGCTCGCCGAGGATATAGCCGTGAACGTTTCTTACGTCAACGCCGAGCTTTCTGGAGATGAGGACTCTGAAACGTGCAGAGTCAAGGTTTGTACCGGATCCGATGATCTTGTTTGAAGGAAGTCCGGACCACTCTGCAACCTTATATGTAACGAGGTCGCAAGGATTGGAGATTACCATGATGACACCCTTGTTGTAGTGCTCCATGATGCTGTCTGTGATCGTGTGAGCGAGCTTGACGTTCTTCTTAGCAAGGTCAAGTCTTGTCTCGCCTTCTTTTCTCGGGATACCTGCTGTGATGATGATGCAGTCAGCATCCTTAACATCACTGTAATCGCCTGAATGAATGTACATATCGCCGATGAACGGAAGTCCGTGGCTGATATCGAGCGCTTCACCTAAAGCCTTTTCCTTATTGACATCAATAAGTACGAGCTCAGAGCAAAGCTGCTGCATAGCGATTGCGAAAGCCGTAGTTGATCCTACAGCACCTGCGCCGATAATGGCGACTTTGGTTCCTTCTTGTTTATACATAATTCTCATAGCCCCCTTTGTAGCAATACGAATGATATCAAGAACCCCCTTTCAAATAAAGTCATTATTCGTTAGGATTTTTACCTAAAATTTGCACTCGGAAAATGCTCGGGAAGTGTATTTTGATAATTTGATAATCAAAGTTTTTCCTTGATTTTGCTGGGTTTTCAGGGCTTTTTGGTCCTTTTAATCGAATTGACGGTTTTTACAGGAGCCGATATAATAATTTCATAGATGAGGCACTACCCAACAGGCGGTTGTCCTCAGTTATAGGTTATAAAAATAAGCCGCACTTTGGACGGGGGCGGCTTATTTCTTTGTTTTAGAACAAAGAGCAATAATTGAAACTATTAACATACCTGTCGTGAGTATCACGATGAGCATTTCATAATCAGTCATATTGCACCTCCTTTCACCATAACCAGGGTCATGGGTTTAAGGAGAACAACCGCCTAAACACATATTGTGTTACGAATTACCGCTAAGGGTAATGCCCCATAAATAGTGTAAATGGAAACTAGAACTAAGCGGTTGCTTTAATGGGACTCATCTCTGTGTCCCCTACCTTCAGCAATCACATTTGTCCCATAATCGGATGTTTAATCTTTAAAAACACAAAAACGGCGCAAGACCATTGTGGTCCTACGCCGCCTTTTCCTGTTATTTAATTACCGTTTAAGAGGATCAGATCTCCTGAGGGAGCTCCAATGTTCTCTCAGCGTTGAGCTTGCTGCAGAGTTCAACGAACTTATCGAGTGCTACGCCCTGAAGCTGCTTATTTGAGCCTCTTACGTTTACAGATACTGTGTTCTCAGCAGCTTCCTTATCACCTACAACGAGGATATAAGGATCCTTCATCTGCTTGAATCTCTTGATCTTGTCTCTCATGTTAACGTCTGTTAAGTCGGATTCGACTCTTACGCCAGCCTTTGTGAGAGCGTCTGCAACCTTCTGTGCATATTCGTTGTGCTCAGGTCTGATAGGTACGACAGCTACCTGATAAGGATTGAGCCAGAACGGGAATGCGCCCTTGAAGTGCTCTGTGATGATGCCGATGAAACGCTCGAAAGAACCGAAGATAGCTCTGTGGATAACGATAGGCATCTTCTGAGCGCCGTCCTTGTCGACGAATGTGAGCTCGAAGTTATGAGGGAGCTGGAAGTCGAGCTGGACAGTACCGCACTGCCACTCACGTCCAAGAGCATCCTTGATCTGAAGGTCGATCTTCGGGCCGTAGAACGCGCCGTCACCTTCGTTGATCTCGTAATTGCCCTCACCATACTTCTCGTCAAGGATAGCCTTCAGAGAAGCTTCTGCAGCGTTCCAGGACTCGATATCGCCCATGAAGTCGTCAGGTCTTGTAGAGAACTCTGCTCTGTATGTGATACCGAATGTCTTGTAGATATCGTCAGCAATAGCGATAACGTCCTTGATCTCATCCTTGATCTGCTCAGGTGTTACGAATGTATGGTCGTCGTCCTGACGGAATTCCTGAACTCTGAAAAGGCCGTTCATCTGACCGGACTTCTCTTTGCGGTGAAGTACGTCGTACTCACTGTAACGGATAGGAAGTTCCTTATATGAGTGCATTGTGCGCTTGTAGGACATCATGGCGTTAGGGCAGTTCATGGGCTTTGCAGCCATTGTATCCTCAGCCTCAGCGGAGAGCTGCTCAGAAACTTCTTCACCGTTGATAGCAGCTGCAGCGTTAACGCCCTTTGTGATGCCGGGAACGATGAACATGTTGTTCTGATAGTGTGCCCAGTGACCGGAAATGAGCCAGAGCTTCTTGTTGTTGATCAGAGGTGCGGAGATCTCTGTGTAGCCGTGCTTGCCCTGGATCTCTCTGGAATACTTCATGAGTTCCTGATAAAGGATCCATCCTCTCGGGAGCCAGTAAGCCATACCGGGAGCTGTCTCGCGGAACATAAAGAGGTCAAGCGCAGTGCCGATCTTCTTGTGGTCTCTCTCCTGAGCTTCCTTGAGCCATGCGAGGTGAGCCTTGAGCTCATCCTTTGAAGGGAAAGCGAAAAGATAGATTCTCTGGAGCTGATCTCTCTTCTCATCACCTCTCCAGTAAGCACCTGATACGCTCTTGATCTTGAATGCTGCGCTGAAAAGTTCCTGTGAATTATCTACGTGAGGACCACGGCAAAGGTCGACATAGTCATCACCTGTGTAATATATCGAAATAGTCTCGTCTGCAGGCAGATCGATGATAAGTTCAGTCTTGAACTTCTGATCCTTGAAGAGCTCCAATGCCTCATCCTTGGAGATGACCTTACGTGTCCAGTCTTCTCTCCTCTTGATGATCTCGTGCATCTTTTCTTCAATTGCAGGGAAATCCTCTTCTGTGACCGTTCTCGGA
>JAEFBC010000131.1 GCA_016292155.1 Saccharofermentans sp.
CTGATGACGTTTACAACCAGGCTGATGCAGGCGGATTCATCAACTGCTTCGGTCTCCCCATGAAAGTTAATGCTAAGATGAAGCAGAAGAACGGTTTACTCTGATTTATTGATTGAATATCCTGAGGGCTGTCTCTTATGTTGAGGCAGCCCTTATTATTTTTGGAGGTGACGCATATGAATGAAGTATTTACTGATCTGATAACCGAAGAAGAATACATGCAGTTCCGTAAGGAAGTCGGCTGGGCTGAATTCCCTATGGAGCAGGCCCGTGAAGGCCTTAAGAATTCATTCATCCGCTGCCTTAGAATTGACGGCAAACCCATTGCTTTGGGCCGAGTTTTGTGGGATCACGGCTATGTTGTCTATATTGCTGATATCATCGTAAAGCCTGAATATCAGGGCAACGGCTACGGCCGAATGGTCATGGAAGAGATTATGAAGATGATCAGAAGCTGGCTTAAACCCGGATACAAGGTAATGGTAAGTTTATGTTCCGCTATAGGAAAAGAAGCATTTTACGAGAAGTTCGGCTTTTTCAAGCGCCCGAATGAAAATACGGGATGCGGAATGTCCCAATGGATATCTTCTGAGATCAAAGAAAACGTGGCATACTGATGAATATCACATACAGATTAATGACCATTGAAGATTACAGCCAGGCATATGACCTCTGGCTTCTTTGCGGAAACGGCCTTAATGACAAGGACGATTCAAAGGAAGGGATCGGCAAATACCTGAAGCGCAATCCCGCTACTTCTTTTGTAGCTGTAGACGGTGAAAAGATAGTTGGTGTGATATTATGTGGTCATGACGGAAGGCGCGGTATAATACAGCATGCGTGCGTATCTCCTGACTACAGGCGTTACGGCATCGGCAAAAAGCTCGTTGAACTTGCGCTCGAAGCTCTTAAAACAGAAGGAATCAACAAGGTCCTTCTCGTCGCTTTCAAGAAAAACGAAGGCGGCAACGCATTCTGGGAATCTATGGGATTTACTCTCCGTGATGACCTTAATTACAGGAACAAAGCATTGGCAGAAATGGTCAGGATAGATCCTGATTACATAAAGGAGTAACTTATGGCAAAGAAAATGTGGGCCGGACGCTTCGAAAAGGCTACCGACAAAGAAGTAAACGATTACAACTCCTCCCTTCCCTTTGACTGCAAGATGTACAGTCAGGACATTGAGGGATCAATCGCTCATTCACAGATGCTCGCAAAGCAGGGCGTCATCTCTGAAAAGGATGCAGAAGATATCAAGAGCGGACTTCTCTCAATCAAGGAAGATATCGAATCAGGCAAGCTTACCTTTGATTCCGACGCTGAAGACATCCACATGTTCATTGAGGAAGAGCTCACAAACCGAATCGGTGATGCCGGCAAGCGCCTTCATACAGGAAGATCAAGAAATGACCAGGTTGCTTTGGACCAACGCCTTTACATGGTCGACGAGGCCGGCGAGATCATTGAACTTTTGGATAATCTTCTTGATGCCCTTGTTGAGATCGCAAAAGCAAATACAGAGACCTATATGCCCGGCTATACTCACCTTCAGAGAGCTCAGCCCATCACATATGCCCACTATCTTTCAGCTTATATCGAGATGTTCAAGCGTGACATCGACAGGATCAACGCAGCAAAAGACAGAGCAAATATCTCTCCTCTCGGTTCCGGCGCTCTTGCGGGAACAACATATCCTTTGGATAGAGCGTTTGTAGCAGAGCAGCTCGGCATGAACGGCGTTACGCTCTGTTCTCTTGACGGCGTAGCTGACAGAGACTTTGCAATCGAGTTCGCATCAGCATGCTCCATCCTAATGATGCACTTATCCAGAATGAGCGAAGAGATAATCCTCTACGCTTCACAGGAATTCAAGTTCTATGAATTAGATGATGCTTATTCTACCGGCTCTTCTATGATGCCTCAGAAAAAGAATCCTGACGTAGCTGAGCTTACACGTGGTAAGACAGGCCGCGTTTACGGTGATCTTATCTCACTTCTCGTTATCATGAAGGGACTTCCACTCACATATAACAAGGATATGCAGGAAGTTCAGGAGGCAATGTTCGACTGCATCGATACGATAAAGGCAGTTCTCCCTCCTTTCACAGGCATGATCAAGACCATGACGATCCGCAAGGACAATATGGAAGCAGCTGCTCTCGGCGGATTTACTAACGCTACTGACCTTGCAGACTATCTCGTTAAGAAGGGACTTCCTTTCCGTGAGACTCATGCGATCTCCGGCAAGCTCGTTCATTACTGCATCGAGAACGGCATTTCCCTGCTCGACGTATCACTGGATAAACTTAAGGAATTTTCTCCTGCATTCGAAGAAGATGTTTACGATGCGATCTCCTTAAAGACATGCGTTGAAGGAAGAAAGCTCGTCGGCGGTCCTGCCCCTGAGACTGTTAAGAAATATCTGGACGAACAGTGATCCTGATTACAATTCAAAATATAGCGGCTGTCTCATAAGAGGCAGCCGTTGTTATTTCTTCTTAATCATCAATCTCGTACTTAAACTTAAAGTATGTTAAGTATTGAATTAACCCATTCTCCGTTCAACTTCAGCCTGTGCTTCCTTTATGAAAACATCGGGACCGCATTTGTTATATTCGGAAACATAGTTTTTCCAGGCATTATCAAAATTCTTCGCAATCACAAGCTCGGGGCATGCTGACTCTCTGTATTTAACTATATCGGTCCATGCTTTACCGTAATCGGTTTTCACATTAAGGTTGTTAGACCAGGACCAGAGCGGGAACCACTTGCCATAATCAGTCTTATATTCAGAACCAATGAATTCAACATAATTACTTGCGCCATATGCTTTGAAGCACTTTTGAACCGGTATTGGCAATGTGGCCATGAATTCAGAGGGCTGCTCTGAAGGTCTCATATTATTGATACCGTCTTTGCTCATACCCTTCCATTGAGGCAAGTAACTGTACTCGCATACGTGCTTTGCGATGTAAGCGGGATTGTTCCAGTTCATTCTCATTTCGGGCGTTCTGTAGTATTTGCCTTCGTCATCAACAAGATAATCAACATCCTTCACACCCCAGAAACGGAGATCGTGTACCGGCTGTGACAGGAGAGCATTTAAGAACTTGAATGCCTTGTCAGGATCTTTGCAGCTGACTGTAACCGCAATGCCTGATGAAATATCTATGCTTTCTTCATAAGTATGCCATTGCTGCTTCATGCCGGGCTTGATCGTAAGTCCCAAAGGAACGTAATTACAGCCGATCTCAGAAAGCGTATATGTGCTGCCGTCTTTGCCTTCTTTATTCAGGTCGTAGCTCATGAGATTGTATGCAAAATCCCAGTACTCATCGCACAAACCGAGAACTGCTCCTGTGCAGAGCTTCTCAATATACTGATCATATGTCTGGGACGCAAAATCCTTATCGATAATGCCTTTCTTATATTCTTCGTTGAGTTTCTTATAGTAAGCTTTTGCAGTATCAGAGACGTTGTAGTCAGATACTTTAGGCTTGTCCATACCCTCATCGGTATTTACGTTTACGCACAGGTTATTGGGATATCCGTCAAGCATCATCGGAGGAAGCACCAGGCAGAAATTCTTCCAGTCCTTAGCCTGGCAGGTATAAGGGATAACCTTGGTGCCGTCAGGCATCTCGGGATGCTCTTTTGCATACTTCTCAAGGAGCTCGAAATACTGGTCAAGCGTCTCGATCTTAGGATAACCATATGCTTCAAGAACTCTTACCTGGATCCAGAAAGCCTGTCCGTTATGGATTGTCGATGTATTCTTTTCGTTATAACGTTCGAAAACATTTGCCCAGTAGATATGGCCGTCTTCCTGTCTGAACATATCCCACTGCTCATCAGTGTAGAGCGATTTGAGATCAGGATATTGTTCAAGATAGTCATCCCATGCTATAAGCGCGCCCTTCTTGTACAATTCGATATTTTCTTCAAATGCATTGATAAAATCAGGATAGACTCCGGAGGCAGTTATCGAATCGACAGCGCTTTTTAATGTTGTCTTTTCCGGAAGCCAGGATTCGGTTACTTTCACGCCGGTGATCTCAGTGATCATCTTTTGGATCTCGTTATCCTTGTCGATCTCTTTGTTGACAATTCCGGCGAACATCTTAAATTCAGTAATGATCGTCGGCGTCGGAGACGGGTAATCTGTAGGCAACTGATCTGTCCATTCAGTCTCTACTTCCGTTTCCGGCTTGGAAACTTCAGGGCTCTTCTCTATCTCTGCGCCCTTCCTTCTGCTGCCGGCACAGGAACAGAGTGAAATAAGCATTGCAAGTATCAATAAACCAGCTGTGAACTTCTTAGATCTTCTCATGACGTAATCCCCCGTTTCTATATTATTTGGTTGTTTAATTCTCCGACGATGATGATCTCGTCATCATTGTATTCACTTATGAGGTCCTTTTTCTCGTCCATTTCACTCATCATTATCGTTGTAACCTTAACGCTTCTTAAATATGCACCTGCAACATAATCAATCTGGAACGGTGCATAATGGGAATCTTTAAGATAGGACTCGTCCCAGATCACAAGGTATTTTGCATCTGTAAATTCCATCTTCTCCTCAGCATATTCGGAGATCTTGTTCCACGGTGTTGAATCAATAAAGAATTCGTGTGGCGAATACTGCTGTTTGCCTTCATAGATATAGTTAAGCCCAAACATCAAATGGCCGAAAGCAACTGTAATAACAATAAACCCGGCCATTTTGGCAGGCATCAGTTTATCTTCTGATACAGCTAGGTCCTTCATAATGTGATATGAGAAAAAGCCTGTTATAAATACGGCAATTGATCCCATATACCTGAAACAGCATGACAGTATCTCAGCTTCATTCGCATTCATTGAGAACAGATAAGTTAATGCCAGGAAGAACACATAAATGAAATAGACCAGGAATGTATATTTCAAAATACCAAAATAATCCGTTTTGTCTTTCCCACCTGTCTTTCTCACCTTCTGCCAAAGGACAATCACAAGCAAAATGAGGAAAACTATCCAGATAATGCTGACCTGTGCATAATCTCCGGCAGGATTAAATGCCATCTTAAACACTTTTACAATGATGGTCATTACTGATTCAGACGACTTCTGCGAGAACAACTGGCTGAACCTTTCAACAGAAACAGCCTGGTTGCTCACATTGATATTCGCATAGATAAATGAATTTCTGGCTCTGTAAAGCAGCGTTATGCATACAGGCAGGATGAATGTAACCAATACAGGAAGGATCTTCTTATTACCGGACTTAAAGAGGTAAAGGATCAATATGAAGAGCGCGAAAATAAGTCCTGAGAACTTTGTAAGTTCCATAAACGCCATAAGAATGACCAAAACAGGAATGCTTATCCTATCCAGTATGAATCCATGGTCATACAGATAAAAGACAGCAGATAATGCGATCAATGGAAGCGTGCAGTCAACAAGAAGACTATATGTGCTGACATCAATTGCACAGAGCAATACCGAACAGGCACTTATGCCGGCAAACAGAAGCACTTTAGTAAGGAACGTCTTCTTTAAAGGTATAAGCGCGAAAAGCGAACAGCAGCATGCAAGATTTATAAGAGACTGTGCCCAAAGACAGTTAGGAACACTAAAGCCTGCCGCATTGGTAAAGAAATAGATCCATGTGGCAGTGCCGGGCGTATATGTCGTAAACCTGATATCTATATTTGTCGGGAATGCGTTATCAGCATGAAGGACCTTACAGATCTTATACCAGTGGCTGAAATCGTCAGGATGTGACAGTCCAACATTTCGGGTAATAAAATAGGCCCATACAATACCTACGAGCAGGAAAAGCAAAGAA
>JAEFBC010000132.1 GCA_016292155.1 Saccharofermentans sp.
AAGATGGTGTGCTGAAGTATTCCACACATTGAAGAAGCTTATTAAAGAGATGGGCGATGTTACTGCTGTAGGCGATGAGGGCGGCTTTGCTCCCAATAAGCTCGACAGTGACGAAGCTGCTATCGAGAAGATCCTTGAAGCCATTAAGGCTGCAGGTTATGAGCCCGGCAAGGACTTCATGATCGCTATGGATGCCGCTTCTTCCGAGTGGAAGAGTGAGAAGGGCAAGGGCTTCTACCATCAGCCCAAGTCAGGCAAGGATTTCACATCAGACGAGCTCATCGCTCACTGGGAGTCCCTTGTTGATAAGTATCCTATCATCTCCATCGAGGACGGCCTTGATGAGGAAGACTGGGAAGGCTGGCAGAGGATGACTGCTAAGATCGGCAGCAAGATCCAGCTCGTAGGCGATGACCTTTTCGTAACAAACACAGAAAGACTCTCAAAGGGAATCTCTCTTGGTGCCGGCAATTCCATTCTCATCAAGCTCAACCAGATCGGTTCTGTATCTGAGACACTTGAAGCTATCAAGATGGCTCATAAGGCCGGTTATACTGCAATCGCTTCTCACAGATCAGGTGAGACAGCAGACACCACTATCGCTGATCTTGCTGTAGCTCTTAATACATGCCAGATCAAGACAGGTGCTCCTTCACGTTCTGAGAGAGTAGCGAAATATAACCAGTTGCTGAGAATCGAGGAAGAATTAGGCGACGCAGCAGATTATCCGCAGATGCGCGCATTTAATATCAAGAAATGATTTCTCCTCTGTTTATACATCATGTCTAGGGGGGCTGCCGTCTTGATGAGGCGGCAGTCCTTCTCCCTTTTTAAGTAATAACAGGAGGTTTTATGGTCCTTAGAGAATCAGGGCAAATGTATCTTGAATCCGTATTGGTGCTTTCTGAGAAAGGAGAGCCGGTACGTTCATTGGACGTTGCAAATCACTTGGGTTTTTCGAAGCCGAGCGTAAGCCGTGCTATGGGAAAACTTAAGACCGAGGGCTATATAAAGATCGATCCCCAGGGATATATTACACTCACGGAAAAAGGTGAGAGCATCGCAAGGAACATATATGAGAAGCGCATTGTTCTGAAGGAATTCATTATGTCTTTAGGAGTTAATGAGAAGACCGCAGAAACTGATGCATGCAGGATCGAACATGTATTGAGCGATGAATCGTTTGCAGCATTAAAGGAATACAGAAAACAATGATCATATAAAACAATCTCAACCCGGATAGCACTATAGTACAAACGGGGAGCCTCAAGTAATTTGAGACTCCCCGTTCTGGTGTTGGGATGGTGCCTTTGATCAGTTGTTGGCAATGATTATGTTGTTCAGTACACCTTCAAGATATTCCTGTTTTCCTGAACAGGGAACAGCAGGTGCCTTGAGTTCAGCGGCTCTGTCTGCAAGCTCAGCAAGCGTGACATTTCCGGATCTTACTTTCTGGCCGAGCTCGGAATTGAATGAAGAGTAGCGCTCTTCGATATTCTTCTCGAGTCTGCCGTCTTCGATGATCTCAGCAGCCTTAAGGAGACCGAATGCGAATGAATCCATTCCGAGGATGAATGCGTGGAACATGTCTTCGTAAGTGTTGCTGGGTCTTCTGTTTTTGGAATCGAAGTTGATTCCTACAGGAAGTCCGCCGTTCTTAACGATCTCGTACATAGCAAGTGTCGTGTCATAGATGTTGCTGGGGAAGCAGTCTGTATCCCAGCCGAGCATGACATCGCCCTGGTTGGCATCTATTGAGCCGAGCATTCCGTTGATGCGGCTGATTCTTAATTCATGCTGGAATGTGTGTCCTGCAAGTGTTGCGTGGTTAGCTTCGATATTCATCTTGAAGTCTTTATCAAGACCGTAATCTCTTAAGAATCCGATAGCTGTTGCTGCATCGTAATCGTACTGGTGTTTCATGGGTTCCTTCGGCTTAGGTTCGATAAGGAATGTTCCGTTAAATCCGATGCTTCTTCCGTAATCACGTGCGATCTTCATTAATGTGGCGATGTTTTCCTGTTCGAATTTTACCTGAGTGTTGAGAAGAGTCTCATAACCTTCTCTGCCGCCCCAGAATACATAGCCCTTACCGCCGAGCTTAACAGTAAGCTCTATGGCCTTCTTGACCTGTGCTGCAGCGAAGCAGTAAACATCAAGGCTGTTGGTGCTTCCGGCACCGTTCATGAATCTCGGGTTGGAGAACATGTTTGCTGTGCCCCAGAGACACTTGATATCTGTGCCCTTGGTCTTCTCGAGAATGTAGTCAGAGATCTCATCAAGTCTTCTGTTGGTCTCATTGATGTCATCAGCTTCAGGTACAAGGTCTACATCATGGAAGCAATAGTACTTGATGCCAAGCTTTCTCATAAACTCGACACCTGCATCAACCTTGGCCTTGGCATGTTCCATTGTACCTTCGGAAGCAGCACCGAATCTCTTGTCGGCTGTTCCTCTTCCGAACATATCAGTACCGTTGGCGCAGAGATTGTGCCACCAGGCCATTGCGAAGGGGAGATGCTCACTCATCTTCTTGCCGAGAACGACACGGTCTGCATCATAGTACTTAAATGCAAACGGGTTCTTGCTCGAACTTCCTTCGAATTTGATCTCGGGAATGCCCTCGAAAATTTCACTCATTGAAATTATCCTCCTGTATCTATTTTCAAAAATGTTAGTTATGACTAACTTATGTTATGATATCACTTTTTCAGGATTATTCTTTGCATTTAATGTGCAAGATTGAGAATGATTTTTTAGGTATTCTGAATGCCCGCGGATATATTACATTTACCCCCAAATGTAATATATTGTTGCGGCTCGAAAAATGATTTTCATTCGGGAATAAAAAGCTCAAAAACGCACAAAATTCAACGATTTTTTAGCATTATCAGAGTCCTGCGCCCTTTAAAACCCACCAGGTTGATATATAATTCTTTTGAAGTTAGTCATGACTAACATTAATTTGGAAATGGGGTTACATAAATGGCACTTTTAGAAATCAAAAATCTCAAGGTTGCAGTAGAGGACAAGACGATCCTTAACGGTGTTGATCTCAAGATCGAACCGGGTGAGATCCATGTCCTCATGGGACAGAACGGTGTGGGCAAATCCACTCTCGTTTCAGCTGTAATGGGCGATCCTTCATACGAAGTGGAGGACGGACAGATCCTTTTCGATGGTGAGGACATTACCGATGCTTCGCCTGATGAGAGAGCAAGAAAAGGAATCTTCATGTCGTTCCAGAATCCTCTGGAGATCCCCGGAGTCACGATGGAGAATTTCTTAAGAACAGCAAGAGGTTCTATCAGGGGAACAAAGGAAAAGATCGTTACATTCAGACGCGAACTCGAAGAGAAGATGGATGCTCTCGGTATGGATCACGCATATGCGGACAGATACCTTAATGTGGGATTCTCCGGCGGTGAGAAGAAGAAGGCAGAGATCCTGCAGCTCCTTATGCTTCAGCCGAAGCTCGCTTTCCTCGACGAGACGGATTCAGGTCTTGATGTCGATGCGGTAAAGACCGTAACTCAGGGAATCAGACACTTCCATAACAAGGAAAATTCTCTTGTCATCATTACACACAATGCGAGCATTCTTGACGGACTTGATGTCGACAAAGTACATGTTATCGGCAAGTGCAGGATCTTAAGAACAGGAGACAGAAGTCTTATCGACAGGATCAATGAATTCGGTTATGCCTCAGTAACGGAAGAGGTGTGATCATGTTCGAAGTTGAAGAGAAAACAAGGGTGGATGCGATTGACCGCACCATGTACGATTTTAAGGACAAACTTGATCCTGCCATGATCGTCGATTCAGGTCTTACGGAAAAAGTTGTAAGACAGATCTCACTGGAAAAGGAAGATCCTGATTGGATGACCGAATTCAGGCTTGAATCACTGAAAACTTATAATTCGTTGGACATCCCCACATGGGGACCGCCGATCGACGGACTTGATATGGATAACATCATTACCTATGTCCGTCCAAAGGGTGAGATGAGCGCGAAGTGGGAAGAGGTTCCGGAAGACATCAAGAATACATTCGAGAAGCTCGGTATTCCTCAGTCCGAGCGTTTATCGCTTGCCGGAGTAGGAGCCCAGTACGATTCTGAGATCGTATATCATAACGTCCGCAAAGAAGTTGAAGAACAGGGCGTTGTCTATACCGATATCGAGAGTGCGTTAAAAGGTGATATGGCAGATGTCGTAAGATCACACTTCATGAAGCTGATACCTCCCACGGACCATAAGTTTGCTGCTCTTCACGGTGCTGTGTGGTCAGGCGGATCCTTCGTATATGTTCCGAAGGGTGTATCGGTTGAGATCCCTCTGCAGTCTTACTTCAGACTCAATGCACCCGGTGCAGGTCAGTTCGAGCACACTCTCATTATCGTTGAAGACGATGCATATCTGCACTTCATCGAAGGATGTTCGGCTCCTAAGTACAATATCGCAAACCTTCATGCAGGATGCGTTGAGATCTATATTGGAAAGAATTCACGAGTCAGATATTCGACGATCGAGAACTGGTCCAAGAATATGTATAACCTGAACTCCAAGCGTGCGCTTGTTGAAGAGGGCGGAATAATCGAATGGGTATCCGGATCTTTCGGTTCTCACACATCCTATCTTTATCCGATGAGTATCCTCAAAGGGGATAATTCCAGAATGGAGTATACGGGTATTACTTTTGCCGGTGAAGGTCAGGAACTTGATACGGGCGCTAAGGTAATCCACATGGGAAGGAATACGAGTTCTCATATCACGACCAAGTCGATCTCGAGGGATGGCGGCAAGTCGAACTTCAGGTCCGAAGTCAAGATCAACCGTGAAGCTGAGAACAGTAAGTCTGCAGTTACATGTGAGTCCCTGATGCTCGATGACCAGTCCAGATCAGACACGATACCTGTATCTGATATCAGAAACAGTAAGGTCGATATCGGTCACGAAGCAAAGATCGGAAGGATCAGTGAAGATTCGATCTTCTATCTGATGAGCAGGGGCTTGTCTGAAGACGATGCAAAAGCCCTTATCGTAGGCGGTTTTGCCGAACCGATCGCGAAAGAACTTCCGGTCGAGTATGCGGTTGAGATGAACAATCTTATCAATCTTGAGATGAAAGGCAGCATAGGCTGACAGGTATTGTGTTATGAGTTACAAAGTAAATACTATTCCGATGCCTACATGGAACCACCTGAAGGTTAACTATGCACCGGAAGTTTTCGAGAGAGACATAAATAATCCCAAAAAGCTGAAAAAATATTCCGTAAGTCCTGTTTTCGATGACATGGTAAGCGGTGCGGGAGCAGATTTTGACAACGACGTTAAAGTTAATGCATCGGTGATCAAGTGCAAGAGTGTGGCTGCAAAAAGCGGGGATAACACTTTCGTATCAGAATATAAGGAAGGCGTTGTAAGAGAATGCCTTGAAGTATTTGAAGGAGCCGAAGCCGAGCTTGTTCAGATAATTGATTCTGAGAATGAAGAGCAATTGGATATCCTGACACAGGTCTATGCTCACAGGGACGCTAAAGTAAAGCTCTACCTGCTTAATCTGTCGGGTATCAGGTCAGATGTGAGGAGCGGTGTTGCAATTAAAGCCGAAGAAAACGCTGATATTGAAGTGGTCAGGATTGCTATTGGAAGCCTCCGTGCACTTTACGGAATCCGTTCAGAGCTTATCGGTGATAACAGCCGCTGCAACGTAACAACGGCATATCTCGCAGATAACGATGAGATTCTTGATATGAACGACAGCACGAACTTCTACGGCAGGGAAACTTTCTCTGAGATCAAGGCAATCGGACTTTTGTCCGGGCGTGCCTATAAGACTCTGAGGGAGACTGTCGATTTCAAGCGCGGTTGCGTACATGCGATCGGCCATGAAGGTGAGGATACCGTCATGCTTTCCGATGAAGTAAAGAATCTTACGACACCCCTTATCCTCTGCGGAGAAGAGTGGGTCGAGGGAATGCATGCGGCAACGACTACAAGGCTAGACGATGATATGCTCTTCTACCTCCAGTCGAGAGGTGTTCCACTCAGGGACGCAAAGCGCCTCATCATTGAATCGAGGTTCTCGCCTGTTGTCGACATGATCTGTAATGAAGATATTAAAAGCAGAGTTATGAAATCAATGGGAGAAAGACTCGATGCTCTCTCAGTATTATAAGAAAGACTTTAAAATACTTAATAAGCTCGAAAATGATATGCGCCTTGTATATCTCGATAACGCTGCGACTACGCAGAAGCCGGATGTGGTGCTGGCTGCCGTAAAGAGGTATTACACAGGCGATAATGCAAATCCCCACAGGGGCGTATACGAGCTCGCAATGAGAGCGACTGATGTACATGAAAATGCAAGAAAAGTAATTGCAGATTTTCTGAATGCTAAGCGGGATGAAGAGATAATCTTCACCCGCAACGCAACAGAAGCACTTAATATAGTTGCATACAGTTATGGTCTTGCTAATCTTAAAAAAGACGATGAGATCGCGGTTGCAGTATCGGAACATCACAGCAATCTTGTTCCGTGGCAGCGCGTTGCAGAGGTAACCGGAGCCAAAGTTGTATATCTTTATCCGGATGAAAAGGGCGAATATACAGAAGAGGAACTTACTTCAAAGATAGGACCTTCTACCAGGATCCTTGCCATGGCACAGGTGTCAAATGTTTTGGGAATCGAGAATCCGGTAAAGTCTGCTGTGAGGCTCGTTCATCAGAACGGCGGAATAGCGGTTATCGACTGTGCCCAGAGCGTTGCACACATGAAGGTCGATGTCAGGGATATAGATGCTGATTTTGCAGCATTCTCCGGACATAAGATCTACGGACCTATGGGAATAGGAGTTTTATACGGAAAGTATGAATTGCTGGATAAGATGCCTCCTTTCTTAAGTGGCGGAGACATGATATCCCATGTTCACGAGAGCGGCACGACTTATGCAAAACCGCCGAGAAAATTCGAAGCCGGAACCTGCAATCTCGGTGATGAAGCAGGGCTTGTCGAAGCAATACGCTATGTTGAGGTAATCGGTCTTGATAAGATCAGAGCTCATGAGAATGAACTCTGCATGAAGGCTTTAAGGGGCCTTGAAGAGATCGGCGGTATCGATATCTATCCGTCAGGTTCAGATAAGGCAAGGAGCCTCATCTCGTTTAATATCAGAGGAGTACATCCTCATGATGCGGCTACGATAATGGATTCTTTTGGTGTATGCGTACGCGCAGGACACCATTGCGCCGAGCCGTTAATGGAGAGGCTTGGTATCGGATCATGTCTCCGTGCGAGCTTCGCTTTATATAACGATGAGGAAGATGTTGATATTTTTCTGCGCTCTGTTGAGCAGACAAGGAAGGTGATGGGAATTGGATCTTAAGAGCTTGTATTCTCAGATCATTACGGAAAACAGCCGTGCTGCTCACAACAGAAGACCTGTGCCCGGCGCAACTGTTAGTCTTGAAGGCAACAATCCTTCCTGCGGCGATGATATAGTTCTTCAGGTCAAGATCGAAAACGGCATCGTCGAAGACATTGGCTTTATTGGTTCGGGCTGCGCAATATCGCAGGCATCCGCATCTCTTATGATCGATCTTATAAAAGGTAAGACCGTTGAAGAGGCAAAAAGCCTTGTAGATCTTTATCTGCGCATGATAAAGGGTGAAGCAGATGAGAAGGAGTATATAGACGGACTCGAAGACTGCTCTGCTCTGGCCGGCGTAGCGAAAGTGCCTGCAAGAGTCAAGTGCGCTGTGCTCGCGTGGCACACTTTAGAAGACGCACTTAATCAATAACTGACTTTAGGTAAGCACACACCAATTTTTCAATCTGTCCATGCGTGGTATAATCAATGCGTTTGGGGTAATTCCCGGACTGAAATATATCTTAAACTTTGGGGAGATATTTATGAGAAAGACAAAGATCTGCGCTCTGGCTTTAAGCGCATGCATGGCACTTGGTGTTTTCGCAGCATGTGATGATCCCAATGCTACAACAACTACAACAACAGAGAGCTCTGCTTCCGTTTCTTCAAGTGAAGCACCTATTGTGTTTACTGATGAATCTTCCGTAGCAACTGCATCCACTGAACCGACTTTGGAGAAGATGATTTTCGAAGGCGATGCACAGACAAATGCTAACACCTTCATTACTAACTTTACTGAGGTGTTTTTCCCTGACTACAGCAAGGATACAGCAACTCTTGAGCAGTATCTGAACTTTGCGCACATTCATTTCAAGGTCAATGCGCAGGATAAGATCAAGTATGAGAACTTAGCAGAAGGCGATTTTGAGACCATCGCTTTTGCAGACATTTTAGCTACTGTCGGCAAGTATTTCTCTGTCGGTGTAAGTGAAGATGAATGCAAGGCGCTTCCTGCTCCTTCAAAGGATATTACAGGTCCTGCATATAAGGATGGAAGGGTCTGGTTCCGCGGCGGTGCAGGTGAGAGCTACAGTGCTATAGGTATCGTTGATTATGCACTTAATTCAGGTGATGGTAACTTAACTTTGGAATTCACCATCTATCAGATCAAGTGGGAAGTCTATAACGAGTTAAGAGGTGACGATATCAAGAAGTATTATAAGCTCACACCCGAGCAGGCAGCAGCCGATAATACGCTTGAGAAGGTCGGCACAGGTACTGCATATGTCGGCATAGGCCAGTCAGGCAGTTACTATCTCCTTAACTACAAGACAAAGTCTGTTTAACGTTTTGTGAAATGCTAAAGATAAGAGGATGCCATGGCATCCTCTTTTTAGTTGTATCTTAATTCTTCGATCTCTTCTGTGACGCGGTACTGCACGACTTTTTTATCTTCATCGAGCGAATCGAAATCAGCCTGCTGCGGAAAGCATAAACTGTCATCTGATGCTGAGAAATCAGTATTGGATCTGCTCTCCTGATAGTTTGGAAGAATAAGCGATTGAAGGTCCTTCACAGGACAGCTCTCGTTTCTCCTTGAATCATCCATCAGGAAGTAGTAGAGGTGAAGCAGGTCGGTGTGTTCTGTGTCTTTGAGCGCCCATGTGGGATCTGAATGGTATGCTTTCCCGTCGATGATCATATAGGTCCATGAGTGTGAGATGGAAGGGTCATAGCAGCCCACGCTGATTGCCTCGACGCCGCACTGAAGAAGCAGATGGGCATAAACTGCAGCGAGCTGAGCGCATAAGCCTTTCCTGTTCATCATCGTGTAGTAACAGGAATCGTCGTTGCCGTTAACGCCATAATCCTCGTAGATAAAGTTGCTTTCGATATAGTCGTAGAGCTTAAGGCACTTCTCGAAGTCTGTATCGTCTTTCTCAACGCAGCTGTTGATGATATCCATGACGGCCTTCTCGAATTCTGCCTGTCTTGCAACGAAGTCTTCAGCGGGCATCTGATAATAGATCCTGCCTGTGCCGTTCTCGAAAGGCACGGTGCCGTCTTTGCTTTCGCCTTCTATCATGAGACTTGCGGCAGGCATAAGAATGTAAAGCGTTCCCCAATATGTGCACCATTTGTAGGCTTCTTCGCTCGAGCACTTGAAGGTGGATTCTCCTTTGCGGAGCGCATCGCTCAGATTGTTAAACGATTCCCAGTAATCCTCCGGAATATCTCCTGAGAGAAATGATACATGCGGATGCGGATTGTATTCAAATAACTGCTTTTCTGTCCCGGTAGTTGTTATCTCCGGTTCAACTGAAGTCGTAAAACCGGATTGTTCAGAAGGCCCGCTTGGAACCGGTTCTGATATTTTTGTATTGCATCCTGAGATCAGGACAGCAGTTGTAAGCAAAATGCTGATTATTCTTTTATTCATGTCAGATACCCCCATATCTGCATTGATTATAGCAAAAGCAGAACGGCTCATTTGGGGAAGTATTGGGTAAATGCTATGATCTGTGTAATGTTATAATGACAAGCGGATTTTGATCATTCAGGGTAAGAAGATGGAGAAGGCTAAAGAAATCAGATGTTTGGACGGGACGACTCTTAAGATCATTGCCATGATCAGCATGGTCTTTGATCACGTGGGCGATATGTTTTTCCCGGATCTTTTGTGGCCGAGGATGATCGGACGTCTTGCGATGCCGATCTTCGCATTCTGCATCACCGAAGGATATATCCATACCAGGAATAAGAAAAAGTACCTCCTGAGAATGGGTATTTTCGCGCTTGTCAGCGAAGTGCCTTTCGATCTGGCATTTGAAGGACATATCAATCTTTCTCACCAGAATATAATGCTGTCATTCTTCTTATCAATTGTTGCGCTGATGCTTTTCGATCTCATCAGGGGTGCGAAAAGTGAGATCAAGGGCAGATACAGCGTGTGGAGGACCATGCTCGGGGCTTTGGCTGTAATAGCCATGGCGGTCGTTGCCATGCTGGTCAAAGCGGATTATACGATGTTCGCAGTAGCATCAGTCTTCCTGTTCTATGTGTTTAAGGATGTTAATCCTTTTGTAAGGCCCATTCCGGGCGTTGCTTTCCTGGCGCTTACAAGAACGATAGGTTACTACAGCACGACCGGATTAAGTATTGTGCCGCTCATGCTATATAACGGAAAGAAGGGCAATGGCCTGAAATGGCTGTTTTATGCATTCTATCCCGGACATCTGCTGCTTCTCTATCTGTTAAAGCTTTGTTTGACCGGTAATCCGGGCTGATCTTTTACAGATTGACCAGGTGGGTAATTGCTGATAGAATTCCTTAATAAGAAAGAAAAAGGAATATGCATATGACTCATACATTTGAGAACAATCTTTTATGTTGTTGTTGCTGTTTGTCCCAGGGTTGAATCTTAAGGACGCAGTTTGTATGCGATGAATGCGAGTAAAAAGCAGAATGTAAGAAAGATTCACCCGGAGACCATAAGAGTTTTCGGGTTTTTATTTGATATAAGGAGAGGCTAGTATGACTAAAGACGCAATGCATGAAGAGATCGACCAGATCGTCCAGGCGATTTTCGATGACTATAATGGCGGGAAGAATATCGATGCGATAAAGCTTTTCAGCAATCCAGACAAGGATGAGGTAAGAGAGCTTGTAGAGCATTTCTTCAGGATCATCTATCCGGGATATTTCCGCGACCTGACATATAAGATCTATAATCCGAAGAACACCTTCGCAGTAACGATCGAAGATGTCTTCTATCACCTGAAAAAGCAGATCTACAGGGCTCTCGACTATTCACAGAGTGAGGACAAGATGACCGATGAGAAGCGTGAGGAAGAAAGCTACCGCATTACCACGGAATTCTTCAAGAAGATTCCCATGATCAGGGAATATATTGAGACTGACCTTTTGGCTACATTAGACGGTGACCCCGCTGCTGCCAACTTTGACGAGGTAATCCTCGCTTATCCCGGCCTTATGGCGATCACCGTATACCGTATCGCGCATGAGCTATATCTTTTGAAAGTGCCGATCCTGCCTCGTCTTATGACCGAATATGCGCATTCAGAGACAGGAATCGATATTCACCCCGGTGCTACGATCGGCAAGTATTTCTTCATCGACCACGGTACAGGTATCGTTGTAGGTGAGACATCCATCATCGGCAGCAACGTCAAGATCTATCAGGGTGTTACGATCGGTGCTCTCTCTACAAGAGGCGGCCAGAAGCTCTCAGGCAAGAAGCGTCATCCTACTATTTGCGACAATGTAACGATATACGCTAATGCTTCTATCCTTGGCGGCAATACCATTATCGGCGAGAATACCGTTATCGGCGGTAACTCATTCATCACTGCATCTGTTGAACCTAATTCCAAAGTCAGCATGACAAATCTCGAGAAAGAGAATAAGACCGACGGCAAGCACGTTAAGAGTGAAGAGGTCAAGCAGGGAGACGAGTGGTATTACATTATCTGATGCGAATACAAATTGGAAATTGATAGTTTAACATCAGCACTGAATTACATTGCGTTGACTGAGCATAAGCGCAATGATAGAATAACCATAAGAAGCACGGTCTGCAAAGACGGTTGCCTTCTAAGGTTTGGAAAATATTCCTCGCCCTAGAGTTTGCGGTCCTGGGCGAGGTTTTTTATTTGCGTTTGTACCTGGAATCCAGGAAGGCAAATAGTTTCAGGAACAGTGCGATGACGCTGACCAGCAAGCCAATCGTTGTTATCACTACGGATATAATCTCATAAGCTGTCACTTCAACAGCCCTCCTTTCCTAGACTCTCTTGTGGAAGTCCACAAGATGTGAAGTTTAGTACTCAGAAGGCAACCGCCCATTAAGCAGGCCGAGCCAATATCATTATACCCAAAAGAGCAAACAAATGTTCTTGTAATCTGCCCGATAATAGGACAAAAGTGAAATAAGCTAAATGATTGAATGTGTTTTTATAATGGTGAAGAGTCTCTTGACAATTACTACGTATACGTACTATACTACGCATACGTAGTAACGATAAGGAGATAGAGTTTAGATGAAGAAACTGTTCAGATTTAATGTAACTAAAGATACCGGGATCGCCGCAGTTGTAGGTCTTTTGATGATCGCCCTGAGCCTTCTTATGATCCCTTTCGGCGGAGATTCTGCTAGAGACACGGTCATATCATTCATTCTAAGGGATGTCCTGATGATATTCGGCCTGGGTGTGGTATTCGTATCCTTATATGTTGAGAAGAAGAGCAAAGAGGTTATTGCAGAACTCGGATTTAGCAGGCGCAAATGGGCCTTAAGCCTGATATTAAACCTGGCCTTTGCGGCAGCCCTTCTTGCAGTGTTCTTAAAGGACGGGAAGCCTGCAGATGTCATCTCACTGAAGAACCTTTATGGTGCATCCTATATTCTTGTGGCAGGGATTTTCGAGATGACATTCATATACGGATTCCTTCGAATGAGCTTCGAAAAGGCGTTTGGGATCATTCCGGCGATCTTACTGACTTCGGCATTCTATTCGCTTCATCATGCCGGATTCCAGCCTGAGTTTCTGCATCTGTTCCTGGTAGGATTGATGTATTGCGGAGTATTCTACATCACAAAGAATATGCTGATCATATTTCCTTTCTTCTGGGGTGTAGGTGCTTTGTGGGATGTTTTGGTATCATCTGAAGCAGGAGACGGGATCAAGAACCCTGTCTCATTCGGTATAGCTCTGGTAATTCTTTTTGCTTCAGTTATATGGGTTTTATTCAGGAAGTGGAGGAGAAGTTCAAATGTTGTCAAAAACATCGATTGTAATCTTGGGAATGCTCAGGAAAGGTGAGATGAATGCCTATGACATGCTCAAGATGATCGACAGAATGAATATGAAATACTGGTTTCCTATAGGTGCGACCACTCTCTATGAGACATGCCTAAGGCTCGAAAAGAAGAACTTCATTGAGAATACCGGCGAATCAGATAAGAAAGCTGTTTACCATCTCACTGAAGCCGGAATGCAGGAACTTAAGAGCACTATCTGTGCGCTTTTCGAGAGGGTGGATTTTGATTCAGTCTGGTTCTGCTTAGCCGTAATGTATTCGGGAGTTCTGAGCAAAAAGGAATTGACGCGTGAGATCAAGATCCGTAAAGAACTACTTGATGAATATGAGAAAGGTACTTTGGAAAATAAGGAAATAATGCTCAAGTATGATGTTTCCTACATTGAAGTCTGCGCAATCGACAGAATGCTCCAGATAATCAGGATGGAGAAGAAAACGCTTGAAAGATTTAAAGAACAATCAGCTAAATAGGGAGAATAATAATTGAACGAGACAGAACTCTATAGAGAACTGGGAGTGCTTACCAAAAACAAGGACAAGTGGAATGAAAGCATTCCTTACGTTACGTCTCTTCTTAAATGCGATTCTGTGAAAATCAGGGCTAAGGCTCTTTGGCTTTTAGGAGAAATGGGACTGTTATATCCTGCTCTTGTGAAAGATTCAGTTCCGGAGATTGCTTCATTTTTGAATAGTCCTGAGCCGCTTTTACGCGAACGTGCGGTCAACGCCATTGGAAGGATCGGCAGGGGAGACTATCAGGTAATAGAAAAATGGTGGAAGGAATTGTTCCGCCTTGCAGCAGATGAAGAATCCGAAGTCAGGCTGAGCTTTATCTGGGCATCTGAGAATATTGCGACAAATACGCCGGATATATACAGGGAATACATGCCGGTCTATGAGAAGCTTTTGCACGATCCTTCAGAACGTGTCAGGATGGAGGCACCGGAGATCTTTCGCGTGTTGGGAAAAAGAAGAACTGAGTTCGTGAGACCTTACGGGAGCGAGCTGAAGAGAATATCTGATACAGATGAGAACCGTGTCGTAAGGATCCACTGCCTGGGCGCAGTTAAGACATTAGATTAAAATCCCTGCATTATGTTTACTAGAGTCTGCACGAGTGTTATATTCGAGGTGCACAAATGTATATCAAATCTTTGACAAGTGAGGTTAATTTATGTTTTGTTCCAATTGCGGTTCACCTGTAGGAGATCAGGAAAAGTTTTGCAAAGTGTGCGGAACACCCGTAAATGTTCAGGCAGCACCTGTTGCTCAGCCCGCGCCTGCACCAGCACCCGCTCCTGTAGCACAGCCTGTAACTGTACAGCAGCCCGTTACTCCTCAGCCCGCGCCTGCAGTATATCAACAGCCCGTGGCACCTCAGCCTGCGCCTGCAGTTTATCAGCAGCCCGTTCAGGCACCGGTTCAGGCTGCCGCAACTGCTCCAGCTAAAGAAAAGGGCGGTCCGAGGCGTACATGCTTTGTTGTCGGACTTGTTACCTGTATCATGCTCATTGTCTTGAATGTTCCTGCCTTTGCGATCGGTGGAATGATGCTGCTCGTAGGTCCGTTCGCAATGATGCTCGGTGCCAGTAACTCTGAAGATCTCTTCGGCATGGGACTTTTGGTTTGTCTTGGTGCTGCGCTGCTTGTAGCCTTAGCAGTTATCTCGATCGTTTTCAACAGCATCAGCTCCAAGATAACAGCAAAAAGACCGGAATCCAAGTGCAAAAGGTTCCGTATGGCAGCAGCTATCATGGTCCTTGTTGATGCTTTGATCACTATAGCCCCTATTATCGGTCTCAATAACATGATGAGCGATGCCGAGTTCTTCTACGGCCTTTACGGGTTGGTCCTGATAATGGCAATCGTCTTTTTTGTACTTGCCATCATCACAAACAGCAAGGAAAAGAAGCTGGCTTCAGCCTGATCCTTTAAAAGTAAGTAATTCATCTTTACAGCGGTATCTGTAATAACAAATAAAAAACGACTGGATCATTCCAGTCGTTTCTTTTTGGTGGAGATGAGGAGAATCGAACTCCTGTCCGAAACCTCGTCCTCCGGGACAATCTCCGGGTGCAGTCGACGGATGAATTATTCCTATTCCCGCGTGGCCCATCGACGGGCGTCGGTTCCAGTAGCTTCATA
>JAEFBC010000133.1 GCA_016292155.1 Saccharofermentans sp.
ATCGAAGCAATGGAAGATTTCTACAGATCCATCAACATGCCTACAAATCTCCGCGAACTCGGTGTAACACCCACAGAGGAGGAGCTTAAGGAAATGGCTCATAAGTGCGCTGTAGGCGTTGGCGGTGAGATGGGCTCTGCTAAGGTTCTTGATGAACAGGCAATGTACGACATTTATAAGGCAAGCATGTAAGTGACCTGTAATTCCTGAAAGGAGGATTCCTTTATGTCAGTAAAATGGGGCGTTTTGGGCACCGCGAATATCGCAAGAGGCTGTACTATTCCAGGTATGAAAATGGCTGAGAACTGTGAGCTTTATGCCATTGCCGGAAGAAATGAAGCAAAGGTTAACAGCTATAAGGATGAGTTCGGTTTTGAGAAAGCTTATGTCGGATACGACAAGCTTTTGGAAGACCCTGAAGTACAGGCAGTTTACATCCCGCTTCCGAATAATCTTCACAAGGAATGGGTCATTAAGGCTCTTAAGGCAGGAAAGCACGTTCTGTGCGAGAAGCCTCTGGCTTTGAATGCAGCTGATGCAAGAGAGATGTTTGCTGTTGCAAAAGAGAATAATGTCATCCTGATGGAAGCTTATGCATATCTTCACAGCCCTTATATCCAGTCTCTTAAGGACGATATAAAGAGCGGAATCATCGGTGACGTTGAGTTCGTCGATACTGCATTCTTCACACAGTATTACGTCGAAGATATCAGAATGTATAAAGAACTCGGAGGCGGCGCAATATACGATCTGGGATGCTACTGCACGACCATGATCTTATCGCTTATCGGTTCGGCACCTGACTTCGTTACGGCAAAGGCTGAATTCAATGATAAGGGCGCAGATGTTCTGGCTTCTGTTATCCTGAAGTTCGAAAACGGAGCAAGGGCAGTATTCAATGTCGGCATGATCTTCGATCCGGGTTCAGACAGAAGAAAAGACATCCTTTACGTTCACGGTTCAAAGGGAACTATCGTATCCGACGTAGAGTATAACCAGGAAGGAAGAGTCACATATACTGTCACTTCCGGAAGCAAGGTCTATAATCCCGTTATCAATGTTCCCCAGAACTATATGCTTGAAGTTGAGCAGCTCGGAAGATGCATCGAGAGAGGCGAGGAGCAGCATATCACTCCTGAATTCTCTATTAAGAATGCAGAGCTTATCGATAAGATCCTTGAACAGATCGGATATTAATGAGGTGAATGACATGAACGAGACATTAAAAGTATTAGAGACAAGAAGAAGCTGCAGAAACTTTAAGCCAGATATGGTTAAAGAGGAAGATTTAAAGGCTATCCTTGAAGCAGGCACATATGCTGCAACAGGTATGGGCAGGCAGAGCCCGATCATCATTGCTGTTACAGACAAAGCTACAAGAGATGCTCTGTCTGCCGCTAACGCAAAGATCGCAGGAATGCCAGAAGGAACAGATCCTTTCTACGGCGCTCCCGTAATCCTTATCGTCCTTGCTAAAAAGGATGTTGTTACTTATATATACGACGGTTCTCTCGTTATGGGCAATCTCATGAATGCCGCAAAGAGCCTTGGTGTCGACAGCATCTGGATCCACAGGGCGAAGGAAGAATTCGAATCAGAGATCGGCAAGGATATCCTTGCAAAGCTCGGCATCACAGATGAGTATGAGGGCATCGGTCACTGCGCATTAGGCTATGCTGCAGCACCTCTGGCTGATCCTGCTCCGAGAAAAGGTGACTACGTTTACTACATTTGATGAGGCACGGTATGGAAAAGCGTTTTAAGGTATTAATGCTCAACGGAAGCCCCAGGGAGAACGGCAATATTGCTGTGGGTTTCCGCGAGATGCAGAAGATCTTCGATGAACTTAATGTTGAATATGAGTGCATGGATCTGGGAAAGAAAGATGTCAGGGGATGCATTGCCTGCGGCTCATGCGGCAGCACCGGCAAGTGTGTTTTCAATGACGTCGTAAATGAGATCTCCGATAAGTTCGAAAAGGCAGACGGCATCGTTGTCGGTTCGCCTGTTTACTACGGCTGTGCCAACGGTACGCTTGTCTCAGCTCTCCAGAGAGTATTCTACAGTTCGCATTTCGATAAGCGCATGAAGGTCGGCGCAAGCGTCGTGTGCGCAAGGCGTTCCGGCTGTACGGCGACATTCGATGAATTGAATAAGTTCTTCACGATATCCAATATGGCAGTTGCTACGAGCCAGTACTGGAACAATATCCACGGCGGCGCACCCGGCGAAGCTGACCAGGATGAAGAAGGAAAGCAGACTATGAGAGCTCTTGCCCGCAATATGGTCTTCCTTATGGAAAGTATTGCACTTGGCAAGGAAAAGCTCGGACTTCCTTATCAGGAAGAACATCTGTGGACAAATTTTATCTGATGTAATGTGTTTTAAGCCTGCTTCAGAGATGGAGCAGGCTTTCTGTTTGGGGTGAAATATGGACAATAAGAAAGACGATATTCCCAATATTTCAGGCTATACAATAGCTTCTGTGCTGACTCAGTTCCTTGCGCTGATGTTTTTCTTCCTGGCAATTGTTGCCTTCGTGAATGACTCTGTTATAGGTGGGGTTATTCTTGTTGC
>JAEFBC010000134.1 GCA_016292155.1 Saccharofermentans sp.
AAGGACATTTAAGATGTCCTCTAAAGTTGCCATTGACGGGGATGTCTTGTCACTTTCCAAAAGTGAAATGAAGCCTTTGGAAAGTTCGCATCTGTCGCCCAGTTCCTCCTGGGTCAGACCCTTTTTAAGTCTGAGGTTTTTGATCTTTGATCCGATTTCCATAATCTTGCCTGTCCTAAACTTTGGGTTTAATACTACTTAACTCCAACGTGTGCGATTATACTCCCTGGTAAACCCGCTGTAAAGTATTTCTAAACAAAAAGGCCTGATTTTCGGCATGTTTTTTCAAAATGGGTAAAATATTGTGCGAAGTGTTCGAAATTGTCCCCTAAAATTAGTATTTCGCTATTCAAAGTGTCTTGAAAAATGGTTTTCACCAAGTATAATAAATTTAGTAACAATAATTAACAAAATTTTAACAAAAGCTTGACATTCAGGGGGCAAAGGGATGGCAAACATTTTGGGTAACGTTTTTAAAGGCAAAGACGGTGTAAGCGGCGGACTTGCTGCTCAGGGTGCCGGTCAGGGTTCTTCATCTGTAAGACCTGCAAATCCTAACATCGTCAATCTCCAGTCGTCAGGACGTCCGGGCGGACATACCACCCATGCTACGTCCAACTCCACCGCCGCTCAGCTCGCAAGAGAGCGTGCTGAAGCTGCCAAGGCTCAGATCGAGATGCGTAAAGCCGCAGAGGCTGCACGTAAGGAAGAGAAGCTCAGAGAAGGCATGGGCGGTTCAGATTCATCTGATAAGAAAGACATTACTCCCGTCGGATTGAAGCCACCGATCAAGCGTCCGAAGTCCGCTTCTGTTAACCACGCTCAGTATATTGCCGAACAGCAGCAGGAAGAAGAAGGTATTGCTCCCGCTACTGAGGGCGAACCTATCAAGCGTCAGCCCCAGCCCGGCAGAAGTGTAGCCCAGTCCGCATTGGCTCTTGCACAGTCTGTTGCATTAAGAGCACAGAATGAAGAGCGCCGCGCAAGCTCAAAGGCTAAGGCTGCAGCAGCTAAGGTCGTTGAAGCAAGAAGCGCAGTTACAGCCGCTGAAGAAGCTCTCATCGCTGCAAAGAAGCAGGAAGAGAAGTCCATAAGCAACGAAGCTATCGCTAAGGAAGCTACTCTTGAAGCAATAAGACGCGCAGAGGAAGCACGTGCTGCAGCTAATAAGGCTGAAGAACTTGCCAAGGCTGCCATCGCAAAGGCTGAAGAGGAAGAGAAGGCAGCAGCCGCTCTCACCGCTGAAGAAGCTAAGCTTACAGAGCGCAGGAAGACAGACGAGAAGGCAAGGATCGAAGCAGAGAAGGTCGAACAGGAGACCAAGGCTGCAGTTATCACGGCTACTCAGGAAGAGGAAGCAGCTTCCCAGGAATACGAAGCAGCTAAGCTCGCACTCGAGAAGGCTCAGAACGATCTCGACTTCGCTAATCAGATGAAGGCTGAAGAAGATGCACGCGCCGCAGCTGAGAAGGCTGAGAAGGAAGCACGTGCCGCTGCAGAGAAGGCTATCGAAGAAGCACGTATCGCAGCACAGAAGGCTGAAGAAGCAAGACAGGCAGCTCTCCTCGCTGAGCAGAAGGCTAAGGCCGCTGCAGCAAAGGCTGAGGAAGAAGCACGTATCGCTGCCGCTAAGGCAGAAGAGATCGCTAAGCTCAGAGCAGCAAAGCTCCCTTCGCAGGATGCACTTAAGAATGACACAGTTGCTGATGCTCCCAAGACTGAGCCCGCAACAGTTACACCTGCAAGACCTGCTGCAGCAGCTCCCACCGGAAGACCGGGTTCCACAACACCCGCAAGACCTGCTGCCAAGATCGCTGAGTGATCAGGGGTACTACCAAAGAACAGTGATAAGGGCTGTCTCAAGTGAGACGGCCCTTTTAATATGCAATGAACCTCAAAATAAAAGCGGCGCCTTTCAATAAGGGCGCCGCCTGTATGTTTGAGGATTCTATATGGCTTTTAGCCTCTTTCGTCCAAAACTTTCTGTATTCTGTCCTGAGCTATGGTGACTACAGTGGCAAGATCCTTTTGACCCAGGAAGTATGCGGGCATCTCTTCTATAAGTATGAGATTGATGGCAGCATCTGCTGAGTTGCTTCTGGAGCAGTTCATAATGATCTTCTCAAGATCATCGACGTTCTGCTTGGAGAAGGACACCTTGTTGCTGTACTGGCCAAAGTAATTGGCACCTTCGCCTGTGCTGTAGAACGCTACTGCTTCGCCGGCTGCCTTTTCGAAAGCTGTACGGCTGATAACGAACTCATCGTTCATTGCGAGTGAATACATAACGTCATCTGTCAGAAGAAGCTTTACAAATTCTGCCGCAGCATCCTTGTTAACTGCCTGTGCGGAGATCGCAACAGAAACGTGAGGAACGAATGTCGGGCCGCGTCCGTCGGATGAAGGAATGCCTAAGACTGCTGTTCCGCCGTTGCTGTCGGCAATATTGTAGAAATAGGTTCCGATACCATAGCATGTTGTTAAGAATGCCTTCATGTCTTTGTTGCCTGAGACATCACCCTTGAAAGCTGTTACACCTACGGCAATCATCGGAGCATCGGGAGAAGAACCATCGTTCCAGTTGGCTGACTTTTCCTGAACATTGTTCTTAACAAACTCTGCAAGGTCAGTGAATTCCTGACATGTGAAATCGGCCTTGCCGTTTACGATGAACTTGTCGCTCATTGCGCTGAAGAGCTTTGAGAAATAGAGTGTCTGGCCATACTGGATGGCATCCTTGCCGTTCAGTTCGTCCTTTAAGAACTTCTCATATTCCTTTGTGGTAAATCCGATGCCGGAAGCACCTGCATACTTCGCATGTGTATGGATTCCATGGATCGCGAAGCAAAGCGGCAGCTGGTAAAGGGCGCCGTCCACTTTGGCTCCGTCCACGATGTTCGTGAAAAATTTCTCTGAATCAAGAGTGCCGATATACTGGCTGAGATCAACGAGATAGTTCTTGTTGTTGAGCTGTCCGAAAGTGCTGACGTCCATGAGGATATCCGGACCGTCACCGTTTAAGAGGTCCATGGCAAGCTTGTTGCTCAGCTTGGCATCGCCGTTAAGGCTTGCGGTCTCATATTCGTCGTTGCTGTTCATTTTGGCAGAATAGTCATAATATTCATCGCCTGTGTAACGGCTGGAGACCTCAATGAAGTATTCCTTGTTTGTGTTGTTAAACTCATTGATAGCGTCGCCGATCTTCTCATTTACATAGCCGTAAGGTGAGTAAAGTTCCATTATCGTCTTGCCGGCGTGAGGGTTTTCTACTCTGGTAAATTCCATAATGAAGAACGGGTTGATCCTGTTGGTACTATAAGGAGTATAGTTGCCGACCTCACCGCAGAGCAGCACTTTATCGCCTGAGCATTCACCGAGCTGAAGATTAGAGAGTCTGTTTCTGTTCTCTCCGCACCAGCTGTAATTGAAGGCCATTTCGGTGGACTTCTTGTTCATATCGATCTTTGCGATTCCGGATAAGGCCTGATAATAGAACATGCCGTCTCTGCCGGCTTTTGCATTATAAAGATACGTGGTATCCAGCCAGTCAAATTCCTTTGCATCCAATTCCTTCAAAACACCGGACTTAAGGTCAAGTTCATAAAAGACATTTCCGTTTGCGACTGATACGGGAACCAGGGCCTTGTCTTCTCCATAAGGAAACATGGCCAGTACATCGTAAATGGCTTGGCCTTCGGACTTCAGTTCAACTTCCTTCGTATCTCCGCCGGAAGAACGGATCAAGAATTTGTAGTACTGACTATCACTCCAGTAAACATAGGTGTCGATCTCGTAACTGCCGACTGTAAAAGATCTGCTCAGTGAACCGCCGTCATTATCAGCGCCGCTTAACTTCTTTGTATCGACCACATTTCCCGAGACGGCATCTATTACAGTCTCAACAGAAAACATCTCATTAGTATCGGGATCGTAGCCGGCGCATTTTGCAGTGATCTTGCCGTTTTCATATTTTGTGCTCTGAATATAGTCAGAAGGGCCAATTACATCCATCATATCAATGGTCTTTACTGTCTGCTTGGTCTTTCTGTCGACGACAGTGTAAAGAGCGATACCAAAGTCTTTATTGCTGTATTTTTCCCAGTTCATGTTATCCGGGGTCTTATAGTTTCCGTTTGTTAATACAACGATGTAATCGTCATCACAGCCGGCTATGGTCGTATAAGTAGACTGAACCTGCTTGTCGGGATTAAACGAGAGCTTGACCTCTGTCTTGCTGCATTCAAACCACGGTGAATCGCCCGTGATCTTACGGCCGCTGTGGCTTACTTCGTTCGCACCAACACCGTTTTCTTCCTTCTTTTTACCGCATGCTGCAGCAGACAGCGCAATAGCGCATACCAATGCTGCAGAAATGATCTTGACGGATTTTTCTTTCATTAGATTCTCTCCTTTTACCCTCTTTGGGATTTAACCAAAAGAATTCTAAGACCGCGAAAAATCGAAACAGCATCAATAGTTAGGCAAAAGTTAGGTAAAGAAAAAGACCGCCCCAAAAACTTTTGCATTATGGGGGCAGCCTTAATATGCTGAATGCCGGGCTTTGTCAGCCGCGTCTCTCGTCCAGGACTTTCTGCGCCCTGTCCTGGGCGATCTTTATGACTGAATCCAGATCCTTCTGGCCAAGGAAATAAGGCGGCATCTCCTCTATAAGAATGATATCGATCGCTGGGTCGACATTATTCATTGCAGAACAGCTTAAGATAATCTTTTCGACATCATCGATATTCTTAGCAGAGAACTTATACCGGTCCTCATTTTTAAGAGGAATGAATGATTTTTGGTCGACCCCAAACAGATTGTGACCACCTGCACCGTTATAGTATTCAATGGCAGCTGCGCCTGCTTTTCTTAAAGCACTGCGGCTTAAGACAAATTTCCCGTCCAAAGCATAACTTTCCTGGATCTCTTCTGCCATAAGGAGCTTAACAAATTCACCACAGGCATCAACATCCAGAGCCTGGGAAGATACTGCAACTGAGATATTGGGTTCTATGACAGGTCCCCTGCCGTCTGTGGAAGGTATTCCGGCAAATGCTGTTCCCATAGAGACTTTTGCCATGTTCTCAATGTAATCCTTAAGGCCGGAACAGGTGAATAAGCGGGCTGAATCATTTAAAAACTCCACTCCTACAATGTTGTGGGAAGCGCCATAAACGACTAACACGTCTTTGGCATTATCGTCCCAGATC
The DNA here is from genome assembly GCA_016292155.1 of Saccharofermentans sp. Lineage (GTDB taxonomy): Bacteria > Bacillota > Clostridia > Saccharofermentanales > Saccharofermentanaceae > Saccharofermentans. The sequence goes on from JAEFBC010000134.1 coordinate 5,211, forward strand.
CTGCCTTTTTCCGGAACATTATCTCTGACATAATCCGCAAGGGTCTTAAACTCCGGTGCAGACAGATCGACCTTTCCGTTCTTTATGAATTTTTCGCTCATGGCATTAAAGAGCTTGGCAAAATAGAAAGCCTGTCCTACGGTTATAATGTCAGTTCCGTTCAAAGTATCACTGTTTCTGAGAAAAGCTTCATACTCCCCGGTGGTAAAGCCGGTACCGGATGCACCTATGTATTTTTCGTTTGTCTGTATTCCGCAGATCTTATAACAGAGCGGGAGCTGATAGAGCCTGCCATCAACTTTGGAACAGTCGATGATGTTCGTAAAATACTTATCAGGATCCAGGTTCCCTATATATGGCGTCAGATCTGCAAGATAATCAGAATTGTTAAGCTGGCCGTACTGGCTTACATTCATAAGAATGTCAGGTCCGTCACCGTTAATGATATCGACTGCAAGTCTGTTGCTTAATTCAGATCCTCTGCTGTACTTGAGCCGTTCCAGATCATCTTCGTTCCTGATGTTGTAATGTTCATTCGCGTTATACTGTGCCAACGCGTCATCAATAAACCAAAAACCTGCCAGGTAACTTCTGTCTTCGTCATAACGGTTCGTTACCTCGATATAATAATCGGCATTAGTATCATTGAACTTCAGAATGGCATCTGCGATGACTTCGCTTGAAGTTCTGCCGTCAATATAAAGCTCTAATACCTGCTTTCCCGCATGAGGATTTTTGTCCAATTTCTTAAGCTCAACTTCCCAAAACTCAAATTGGGACGATAAGGAGAATTTTCCGTTTGAATTCGAGAAACCCATAAGGACGATCCTGTCCTCAGATAATTCCTGGGGCATTAAACCTGCAAGTATATTTCTGTTAGCTCCGCACCAACTGTAATCAAAAATCTGATTTACGGTTTTATTCTTAAAGTCGATAGCGGAAAATCCTTTACTCGTACAATTGTAGATCTTTCCGTCAAGTTGCATGAGGTTAAGTGAATCACTAAGATCAAGCCAATCCAGATTTTCTTTCTCAAGTTTAATAAGTGTCATAGATGTAAGATCTATTTCATAAAACAAATAACCTCCATCTGTGATCACGGGAAACAATATTTCAGTTTCGTTCACCGGACAGTAAAATTGCGCACCGTAATAGTTGATATTGTCATCCCTAAGCTCGAGTTTTTTAGTTAAACCATCGGGAGATTTTATATTGATCTCTAAATACTGGGACATATCCTGATATTGGATTTGTTCTATCCCGTATCCATTGATATTTACTGTATAGCGGGAATTATAGCTTTCTTCCTCAGCCCCGAGATCACGGGTTTCCAGAATTTCACCGGTCTTGGCATCAATATCCTTTTCATAATAAGAAAAAGTGTAAGAGAGCGAACTAAACTTACCGTACTTCACGGTGATAATACCATTCTCGTATTTGATCTCATCGATAATATCGCTGACAGGCTTATTCTTTGTAAGATCGACCTGGCTTATGACTTCTTGTGTGTGTCTGTCAACAACGGTAATAAAATCTATATAACGGGCAGGCTGTTGGTATGGCCCGTTAGTTTGATCCTCGTATTGGCCATCTGTCTCTATGATCAGATTATCATCATCGTAATCTATGGCCTGGTTGTTTATATACCATATCGGATCATCGAAAACCAACCCCAGATCGTATTTTTTGACCGTACTCTCGAACCACGGTGAGTCCTCTGAGATCTTCTGGCCGCTTCTTGATTTTGAGTCCTTGTTCCTGCCTTTTCTGCACGATACGACAGGCAGCAGCATAGAAGCAGTAAGAACTGCCGCTAACATTTTTTTATGGATACTCTTCATCTGATCATTCCTCTCCTATAATTCCCCGTCTGCTTCTTTTATAACCAAAGGACAACGCTGACTTTAGCGTTGTCCTTTATATCTTCCATTATAGGATTCCGATGTGTAATCTCTATGAATGTCTCCGGATTGCTTATCCTCTTTCAGCCAATACCTTCTGGGCTCTGTCCTGGGCGATAGTAATTACCGCATTAAGATCCTTCTGGCCGGAGAAATATGCAGGCATTTCTTCAACAAGGATCATGCTGATCGATGCATCTGAAGTATTCATGCGTGAGACGCTTAAGATTATCTTTTCGACATCATCAACGTTCTTGTCAGAGAACTTGATCCTGTTCTTCTTGGGCTCACCGGTGTTCATATCATATGCAAGATACGGATCTCCGCCTTCTCCGTTAAAGTATTCGATGACATCTTTAGAATAGTCTCTGAAGGCTTTGCGGTTTAAGACAAGCTCATCAGTCTTGGCGATAGATGTCTGCACCTCGTCGGACATGAGCATCTTAACGAATTCCCCGCATGCATCCACATTCTTTGACTGTGCAGATACTGCTACAGAGAATGCAGGTTCGACCAAAGGTCCGCGGCCGTCCGTTGAAGGGATTCCCAAAAGCGCAGATGCACCGTTTAACTGGGCTATCTGAACAAAGTAACCTCCGAGGCCGTAAAATGAAGTATATTCGGCAACCTTTTCCTTGTCATAGGTGTCACCCTTAAATGCGGTAATGCCTACAGCTGTTGCATAAACGACGTCATCATCGTTGCCGGCGAAATCATTCCAGGATCTTGCCTTCTCGGGCACATTGTTCTTTACGAATTCCGCGAGTTCGGCAAATTCCGGACTTGTGAAATCAATCTTCCCGTCAACTGTGAACTTGTCACTCATGGCTGCGAAAAGCGTTGTAAAGTAGACTGCCTGACCCAGATTGATTACATCCTTGCCGTTCAAAGTCTCCTTAAGGAATTTCTCATATTCAGCTGTGGTAAAACCTACTCCTGACTTTCCGGCATACTTTGCATCAGTAAGAATGCCTGAGATTAAATAGCATACCGGCAGCTGGTAAAGCTTTCCGTCGATCTTGGCAGCATCAACGATATTCGTAAAGTACTTGTCAGGATCCAGCTCTCCGACATATTTGTTCAGGTCTACCAGATAGTTTGTATTATTGAGCTGGCCGAATGAACTGCAGTTAAGAAGAATATCCGGGCCTTCACCGTTTAAGATATCCATGGCAAGCTCGTTGCTCATGGCGGCATTGACCTTTATGTTGGCTTTCTGGTAATCGTCGTCACTGTTGAGATTCGAATAATTAATTCCGGCATCCACATTGGAGTAGCGGTCATGCACCTCTATAAAGTGAGTGCTGCTCTTGTTATTGTATTCGGTAATTGCATCGGCGATACTCTCTGCGATATATCCTCCGGGCGTATAGAGTTCTAAGATAGTCTTGCCTGCATGAGGATTTGTAGCCGCACGTGTAAGCGTGATCACATAAATCTCCTGCTTTGCATCCTGGCTATAGGAGTTTTGATACTTTTCGCCGCAGATAACAAAGGTATCATCAGAACATTCAACGAGCTGGCAGTAGCCCAAAAGACTTCTGCTTACAGAGCACCAACTGTCATTAAAGATCTCTTCCGTTGTCTTCTTCTTAATGTCGATCTTTTTGATGCCGGTATTGGTGGAAGCATATACCACGCCTTCTGCGCCTGCCACTGTAGTGCCTATCTGATCAATATCGAGCCAGTCGTACTTCTTGGCATCTGCTTCAGAAGCCTTGCCTGCCTGCAGATCGACCTCGAAAAAGCGTTTTCCGTCGTCTGAAGTTGCAGCTACAAGGAACTTGTCTTCACCAAGCTGGAAAACGACGGGGACATCGTAAAGGTTTGCCTTATCGGCCTTGAGCTCGAAGGACTTGGTCTCGCCGTCATCTTTGGTTACATAAACGGAATAGGAATACTGGTTGTTGTCTGTCCAGTTTAATTCCGTTCCTATCGTATAGCTCCCGTATTCAAATGTGCGCTCGTAATAATGGTAATCTTCATCATAAATGATCTCTTTTTTGTCGGTTACTTTTCCGGTCACAGGATCATAATACGTGTCAACCATCTTCATCTGATCTTTATTCTCATCGTAAAATGAAGTGTGTGCTTTGATCTTGCCGTCGGTAAGGGTGACTCTGTCGATATTGCTGTTCCTGGGAAGATCCGTAGTCAGATCGATAGTGTTGACGGTCTCATTCGTTTTTCTGTCAATAACAGTAACGAGATAGATCAGATATTCGTTGTAATCGAATTTCTCAAGGTCGATATTGTTTCCCGACGGCATCTTATAGTTTCCGTTCGTGCAAACAGCGATATAGTTCTCATCCACACCTGCCAGCATCTGGTAGGTGTTATCGACTTTCATTCCTTTTTTTGTCTCAAGCTTGGAGGGGGGCAGCGTAACGGTCTCGCTCTCAAACCACGGAGAATCCGCGGTGATCTTCTGACCGCTGCGGCTCTTTTCTCTTCCCTTGCTTCCCTTCTTGTTGCAGGCAGCCATGGGCAGTGCAACTGATACTGCCAAAACTAAAGACAGGATCTTAACAGAATTCTTCATATCCGTTCTCCTTTTATCCCTAAATACAAATAAACCTGCTGTTGTAGGAATTACAAATACAGCTTTTACTAATTATAAGGCATATTTGACAAAAACGGATATCAAAAGCGTTACATGTTGTTTTTGAAGAAGAATAATTATCTCTTATTTGCGTTCGTCCAACACCTTCTGGACTCTGTCCTGGATTATGGTCACGACATCATTTAATTCCTTCTGTCCTGTGAAATATGCAGGCATCTCTTCTTTCAGGATGATCGTAATGTCAGTATCCTCCGAATCCATCTTGGAGCAGCTCAAGATTATCTTCTCCAGATCATCGATATTCTTTTCCGAGAACTTTATCCTGTTCTCCACAGGCTTCCCGGTCGAAAAATCTGTTCCGAAGATCGGATCTCCGGCAGGGCTGTTGTTTCTCTCCACGGAGTTCATTCCGCCCTTTCTGAACGCTGTGCGGTTTACGACAATATTGTCCTGCATTGCAAAGCTCTCCTGCATCTCATCGGATAAAAGGAGCTTTACGAATTCCACGCAGGCCTCAGTATTGACTGCCTGGGAAGAGACTGCGACAGAAACATAAGGCTTAAACATCGGGCCGCGGCCATCAGTCGAAGGAATGCCGTAAATGGATATATTCCCGGAAGATGTTGCTATGGAGTAAAAATATCCTGTGATCCCGTAACATGAAGTCAGATCAGCAGCGGGAACATTCACGTTATTATCAGCATCATTCCATGTCTTGCTCTTTTCGGGAACATTATCCTTAACATACGCAGCAATTGCTGCAAACTCCGGACCGGTAAAATCGACCTTGCCGTCCTTGATGAATATGTCGCTCATGCCGTTAATAAGCTTTGCGAAATAAAGAGCCTGTCCCGTAGGGATTATATCCCTGCCGTTCAGGGTGTCATTTAAAAATCTCTTATACTCTTCTATCGTGAAGCCAACACCTGAAGCAGGCGCATATTTACTGTCTGTCATGATGCCGTTTACCGTATAGCATACCGGCATCTGATAGAGCTTTCCGTCTGTTTTCGCGCCTTCTATGATGTTGGTGAAATACTTCTCAGAGCCCAGATCCTTGAAATACGGAGAAAGGTCTGTCAGATAAGTGTCGTTGTTGAGCTGGCCGTAGTCAGTGGTGTTCATAAGAATGTCCGGGCCTTCGCCGTTGATCAGATCCATGGCCAGGGCATTTCCAAGTTTGTTATTTTTGTTGAGGGTGGCCGTCTGATACTCATCCTCGCTGTTTAAAGAAGATATATCGGAGGAACTGTTTGTTTTATATTTATCCGTTACCTCGATATAGTATCCGCTGCTGGTCTCATTGTATTTAAGGATGGCATCTGAGACCTTTTCATCAGTCTGACCGTTCGGGGTATACAGATTAAGTATCGTCTTGCCTGCGTGAGGATTCTTATCAGCTTTGCTGACCTCTACTATATAAAAGTCCGGTACTGTTACCGAAAGAAAATTATTGGCGGGCAGAGTCATTCCGCAGAGCACAATAGAACCGTTTCCAATTTCTGCTATCTGTAAAGATTCCAAAAGAGTTCTGTTGACTCCGCATTGGCTGAAATCAAAAACTGTCTCAGCCGATCTGTTCTTCAGGTCCGTTTTTTCGATTCCGAGAGGGGTTATGTAATAGACATTCCCGTCAGATCCGTTATATGGATTTCTTATTCTTTCCAGATCGAACCATTCATAATCCTTTGGATCAAGGCTCTTTATGGTGTGCGATGCAAGATCAAGCTCGAAAAACCTGTTTCCTCCACTTGAGAATGCAGCAACCAAAGCGGTCTTGTCTGTGTTCTGCATTATGACGGGAATCTCATAAATATCAATACCAGACTCTTTGACTGCAACCTTATTCCTGCTGCCATCCGGTGAAGTGATAATTAGATTAACAAACGAACCGTTACCGGTCCATTCTCCGGCTGTGCCTATACTGTATCCGCCGATATTAAATACGTTGCTGATATTATTGTCATCAGCGCCTTTCGATTCTTTTGCTTCCTTGAGCTTGCCGGTCTCAACATTCAATTCCTGCACGACAGTATTCACCTGATATGTTTTCATGTCATACCTTGTAATGTTCAGGAACAGCTTTCCGTCTTCTATGTATCCGCCGTTTATGTTATCGGAAATGCCTATCTCTTTTGACAGATCTATCGTTTTTACAGTAGAATACGCAGCTCTGTCCACAACAGTTACGGATGCGAAAACAGATTCTTCATCAGTTTTGCCGCTTCCTTGAGACGCCTGATAGCGTCCTGCCGATATGACATACATATTCTTATCATCCATAGCTGCCAGCTTCGACATATATGTCATTAACTGTCTGCCGGTCTCAAACCCGAGATCTACTTTTAAGACCTTGCTGTCAAACCACGGTGCATCTTCTGC
>JAEFBC010000021.1 GCA_016292155.1 Saccharofermentans sp.
CTATTGCATTTGCGATCATTGCAGTGATCCTGATCATGGTCTCCACAGTGTTAATTATGTGCCAGATCCAAAAGGATATTCCCTATAACGGAAGCAACATAACACTCGACGAGCATGACAACGGGTATTACATTCACTATCACGGTACCGGAGCAATCCTGTATAGTGCCGGAAGCGTAATTGACGGCGAATGGGAAATCTCTTTCTCACAGACGGCTTTTGACAGGATCATCTGGCCCTTATACCGTCACGGAGACTATGAGGTAAGGTTTTGCGAAAAAGGCAAGATTACAAAGCTTACCACGCCGGATGGAGTTGTGATCTGGGAAGCAAACGAGCAGCAGATGCAGGCCCATGAGGAGTGGCTTAGGTCGCATGAGAATTAACGCCAAATAACAAGTGGTTGAAAAGCAACAAAAAAGCGGTGTCTCACTTTTGGAGACACCGCCGTTTGTTTGTGTGAATTTAGAAAATGTCCTTCTCGCCAAACAGTTCTTCTTCCGGATTGGCTTGCTCTGTATTCGAAAACGACGGATAGAACGGGACGTTTGTGCCGCAGTACATGCATCTGCCGAGCATCGGGGAGTTGGTTGATTTCTTGACGGGCTTGCCGCATTTCGGGCAGGGCTTGGACTGGGGCTGGGCGGAGATGAGGCCCTTCTTCTCCTGTCTTTCCTTCATGATCTCTTCGATCTTTGCGTCAAAGAGCTTGGGGTCGACGCCCTGTTCAACCATGACTCTGTATATTGCTTCGAGCTTGATCTCCAGGTCGGTGACCTGACAGTTCATATCGCCGATACGTATATTGGCATCAGCCAGACCTTCGCTCGAACGGTCATTGATAACGGTTACGTTCTCATTAGTGTTGCGGTAATACATATTGCTGCACCTCCAGCTAAAAAATCCCTTATTCATTTTTGCCAATGGCTTACCATATAATTATAACATGCGGCAGGTTACAGCAAGCATGCTTCAATATAATTCTATCGAAAGCCTCATAATTCACCTGCTAATGCAGCCGTGATATAATATTCTTTAAGGGATGGCATTACACATAGATTTTATTCAGCGCGGGCCGCTTTTTCTATGAGCATGAATTACGAAGACATCAATATCAACGGTACCAGTTCGGCGAAGTGTCCGAACTGCGGCGCGAGCATATTTTTCAACGAGAAGCTGGGAAAGCTGGTCTGCGCAATGTGCGGCGGGCTTTTCGATCCTGAGAGCATGAAGTCTGCCGGCAGGATCGAGAACCGTGATACTGATGCTGCAGGCGAGGCAGAAGATAACAAACAGGAATTCGTCTGCGATTCCTGCGGTGCTGCCGTGGTCACCGACTACAATACCGCTGCGACATTCTGCGCATTCTGCGGATCGCCCACGCTCATCAACAGGCGCCTTTCCAAATGCTTCAGGCCGGATAAGCTCATTCCGTTTAAGATAAGCAAGGAAGAAGCCATAGAGAATTACCTTAAGTGGGCCAAGACCCAGAAGAACGTCCCGAAGAAATTTACATCCAAATCCGTGCTGTCGAAGATCACGGGTTACTATATCCCATTCTGGCTTATCGATGCCGACTGCATATCGGAGGTAAGCGGCACCGGACAGAAATACCAGGGAGAGAACATTGAGAATTTCCAGATCGACAGGACGCTCGTATATAACGTAAGGCGCGTGCCTTTTGACGGCTGCAGGAAGATCCCCAACACGCTTATGGAGGCTATCGAGCCTTTCGAATATAAAGAGATAAAAGACTATAACGATATGTATCTGCCGGGCTTTTTCGCGCAGCGCTACGACCTGTCTGCTCTGGACATGATGGACATCATAAAGATACGTCTGGACAGCTACGCTGAGGGCATCGTAAAGCATTTTTCTGCCAAAGAATACGACAGCTTCAAGGCGGTCGGCGTCCATGGCTCTTATTCGGATAACTACAAGCAGATCTATGCGCTGATGCCTGTATGGTTCCTAAATATCGAATACGAAGGTTCCACATATGGTATCGCAGTTAACGGCCAGACCGGCAAAGCCTCAGGCTCTCTTCCCATCAGCAGGAAGAAGGTTTATTCGCATGCGATAGGTGGATCTGCCCTTGATATCCTGAAATATCTGGGTCTGACACTCCTGATCTCATTCCTTGCAGATGCTGCGGTCATGTTCCTCACAGGAGGAAGTGCATCCGACTGGTTCTATTACGGAATGCTGGGCGTTCTCTGGCTCGTGCTGAGCCTTACGGGCCTTCTCATAATCGTTCCTATAGTTAAAAAGAAATTCTCGGACAGCCGTTTCTACGGATCCGTGACCATTGATAAGGCACCGAACATCGAAGAATATATCGATCTGAAGAACCAGTTCAAGATGGAAACAAGGGATACGTTCATCTATATGTCCAGGAAAATTGACGACGACAACCTCAAGAAATTTGCAGGCAGCTCCCTGTCGGAAAGGTTCCTGAATAACATTTTCAAGTGATTTAAATTTTTCTTGACAGCTCTGGTTTACAAGAGTAAACTAACATTGGTTTACAACAATAAACCGATGGAGATACTGTATTTGTAAGGGGGAGCTTATGTTAAAGAAAATAATATCGGTCTTATTGACCATAACCATAATTTCAGGATTTGTTCTTACCGGCAGAGAAGTTAATGCTGCTGAAGTCGACTACATGAATGTAACTGTCGACCAGATCCTCAAGATGAAGGACAAGCCGGACGAACTCGAGGCTGTTCACGGATTTAGCGTCTCATCAGAAAAGAACAGCAAGAAGATCGAAGAAGCGGTCGGGCTTCTTACGCAGTGCCCGAATATCGAGTCCCTGTACATCTGCGTAAACGGGCTTAAGCTGGATAAGGAATTCTTCAACAATCTCAAGAGTTCAAGATATCTCTACATTAGCCTGCAGTGGTGTGAAGTCAACCTCGAAGGCATAAAGAATCCGGATATACAGAAGTTTTATCTTACACAGAATAAAGTTGAACATTATGAGGATGTTGTAAATCTCGAGAGTCTCGAGACTTTGGTAGTTGAGAGCGTTGAGGGGTTCTGCCAGGCCGACTACAGAAAGCTCGAAAACCTGGAATACCTGGGAATTATAGCACAGCGCATTGAAGACTATCAGGAGTTCTTCCAGCATTGCGGAGACCTCGAAGAACTGAGCCTCAAATGCTGCAACATGAGAAACAGCGACATCAGATATCTGACAGCTTATCTGAAGGGTATCGAGATCCTTGACCTCTATGGCACATATGTTGATGACATCTCATTTCTAAAGGAGCTTCCGTATTTAAGATATATCAATCTCCCTTCAGGCGTTGATAATCTGGATGTTCTTTATGAAATAGACGATCTGGAGTGTGTTACTTTCGACTGTTACACAGAACTTTTCGTTGATGAAAAGCTGATAAAGCATTGGGAAGACAATAATATCAACTACACAAATTTCAAGAAGGACACTCCTGAGAAAGTTAAAAAGATCATGGAGTCTCTGAAGATTCCCGAGAATGCCACCGATAAGGAAAAGATCGAGAAGGTAACAGAATACGTATTGCTTAACATGAAGTACGGATATAACGACAGTGCTAATTTCAGCGGCACATCATTAGATGAGTGCATTGAGTTCAAGAACGGCGTATGCCATGAATATGCAACCATCGAATATACCTTACTGAAGTGTGCCGGAGTTGATGCATATCTGATCAACGGTTATGCAAGGGATTATTACGGTACTCCTCCGATGGCTCATGCATGGGTCGAGGTCTGTGTTGACGGTGAGTGGTACGGAATCGACCCGACATGGATCGACAACGAAGGCCAGAATCCGACCACTGCAAAGTACAAGAAGAATATGTGGACACCGTTCTACATGCAGCCTACAAAGGTTGACGACTGGAACGCATGGCCCAAGAACGGCGATTTCTCGAAGTGTATGGAAAAATACTTCGCTATGTATCACAGAACCATGAACGATCCTATGGATACGCTTCCTCAGGGCAGGAAAACACCTGAACCGGAATACAAGACATATAAGATCACGTTTAAGAACGAAGACGGCTCCGAGCTGCAGACAGGCGATGTCACATTCGGCGAATCACCTTCTTATACAGGCAATATGCCGGCTAAGGCTGAAACAGAACTCTACACATATTCTTTCGACGGCTGGACCGATGGAACGAATACTTACAGTGTAAATGATAAGCTTCCTATCGCATTGGAAAATGCCACATTCACTGCAAAGTACACACAGACCGCAAAGCCCGTTGAAGCACCGGAAATAGCCGAAGAAGCCGAGCCTCAGGAAAAGAAGATCACTCCAGCGATCTTTGTCTATGCCGGAGTAGTCCTTCTTGCAGGAGCAGGTGCAGTTGCTGTAATCTTAACGGGGAAGAATAAAAAGAAAGAGAACTAAGCAGCTGTCTATGATCCTCATCTTCGATTATTTTGAGACGCTCCTTAACAGCAGGAGCATCGATTTTAACCGCGGTCTTAAAGTGTTCTGGGAAGATTACTATCAGGATAAATGCACCTTTGAAGACATAAAGGAATACGGTGAGGAATTGTTCCGCGTGCTTCTCGAAAAGCACAAGGAAGGCGAAGAATACCCGTTTGTAAAAGAAGAACTGCCGCTCTTTGCGGAAAAGTACGGCGGCAGCAAGCTGGATATGAGCGTTGCCGAAGAAGCGGATTTCCTGATGCGCTGCAACGACTTTGAAGTCGACCCTGCAATGAGCCGTTTCCTTGATGCATGCAGCGGAAGGAACATTCCCATGTATGTCTTATCAAACAGCGGTTTCAGGGGCGGAGCGCTGATGGAGGTACTTATGAGATTTGGCATTGGAAAGCATTTTAAAAAGCTCTGGTCCAGTGCTGATTTTGGAAGGATAAAGCCCTGCAGGGAGTTTTTCGAGCTCGCTATAAAAACAGCACTTGAAGAGAATCCTTCAGAATCACGCGGGAACATTATCTTTATCGGCGATATGTATGATTCAGACGTAATTGGCGCGCACAATGCCGGGATAAAGGCGGCGTGGCTCAATAAAAATGGCGGAAGCGATACAGAGAGACTTGCGGCATTTAACCTCACGTCAGCAGAACAGTTATTCAATATTCTGGAAGACTGAGCGCAGAATCTGCCTAAGGGACAAGTATTGAACAGTGAAAGACAAACCTGTTTGAGATAAGCCTCGGACAGGTTTTTCTTTTGTGCGGACGTGGTACAATCTTCCAAGTGATAATATGAGTAAATACGCTTCGCGCTATGAGATGATGACAAAACAGCCTGTACCGAGCCTTATCATTAAGCTCGGTGTTCCGACCATGATCAGTATGTTCGTTACGACGATCTACAACATGGCGGATTCTTATTTTGTCGGTCAGATAAATACTTCCGCAAGCGGCGCCACAGGCGTCGTTATGGGTCTTATGGCCATCCTTCAGGCAGTCGGCTTCATGTTCGGACACGGAAGCGGAAGCATCATCAGCAGGAAGCTCGGACAGAAAGATATTGAGAGCGCGCGCAGGTTTTCAGCGACAGGCTTTTATTCTGCGGTTTTTATGGGCTTTTTCTTCCTGATTTTCGGCAGCTTATTCCTCACGCCGTTAATGAAACTTCTGGGCAGCACGCCGACGATCCTGCCTTATGCGAAAACATACGCTATCTGCATCCTCTGCGCTGCTCCCGCACTTGTATCGAGCTGCGTAATGAACAATATCCTAAGATACGAAGGCCGCGCTTTCTTTGCCATGATCGGCCTTACTTCGGGCGGTCTGCTTAACATCTTCCTCGATGCGCTTTTCATGCAGAAGCTGGGCATGGGTATTTTTGGCGCAGGCCTTGCGACTGCGATCTCGCAGTACGTCTCATGGATCCTGCTCCTTACGATGTTCCTTCTGAAAAAGACCCAGACGTCACTTGCTTTCAAGTACGTCAAGTTCAACGTATCAACTCTCGGAGACATAATAACCACGGGCCTTCCAAGCCTTGCCCGCCAGGGACTTGCAAGCATCTCCACGATGCTCCTTAATAACGCAGCAGGCGTGTACGGCGATGCCGCTATCGCTGCAATGAGCATAGCAAACAGGGTCACGATGTTTATCTTCAGCGCAGTACTCGGTATAGGCCAGGGCTTTCAGCCTATTGCGGGATTCAACTTCGGCGCGAAGAAATATTCCCGCGTCCGTCAGGGCTTCTTCTTTACGCTGTTATTCGGAACGCTTCTCCTTGCCACCGCATCTTTATCAGTGCTTTACAATGCCGGCGAATGCATAAGGATCTTCAGAGACGATCCGGAAGTAATCGCCATCGGCATCCCGGCTCTGCAGGCGCAGTGCATAGCGCTTCTTTTCGTGCCCTTCCAGGTATGCAACAACATGATGTTCCAGAGCATCGGCTACAAGTTCAACGCGACGTTCCTGTCGTCCCTGCGCAACGGCCTGTATTTTATTCCGGTCATCCTTTTGTTCAGCTATGCCTGGGGCCTTACCGGAATCCAGCTCTCGCAGGCCGTAGCAGATGTCATGACGAGCCTTACATGCATACCTTTTACAGTTGCATTCTTTACCAAGCTGCCGAAGGAGGAACCTGAGGATGGACTTTAACCAACTGATCAAGCGCATTAATGAATTAAGCAGAAAATCCAAGACTGAAGGCCTTACGCCGGTTGAGAAAGAGGAGCAGACAAAGCTTAGAAATGAATACCGTGCACTGGTCATAGGAAACCTGTCTTCACAGCTGGAAGGCTTGAAAATAAAGCATCCTGACGGTTCCATTACTGATGTGAAAAAACAACAAGGTTGACACTTTTATCCCTTTAAAATGCCGCATTTAGATTTTTCATGCTTGTTATAATACCCCCATTATCTTTAGGAAAGATGGTGGATAAAAGGTATGAAAAAATTAACTATGATTACTACGACAGCATTGTGTATGGCAATGCTTACGGCCTGCAGTACTTCTAATGGGACTGTAACTTCTTCTGAGGTGCCGTCGTCTTCTGAGACTACTACAGAAGCGGTAGCTCCCGATGAGAATAAGATGGTTTCTCCTTCTGAAGGACAACCGGAATTTAACACTCAGGATTATGAGGCGCAGTTAGATCTCATTGCATCTAATTACGATTCATTGGATGAGAAATATCCTTATAACGAGGAAGAACACCCCGTGTATTTTGCGGTAATGGATTTTAATCACAACGGCAGACTGGAATTCATTATCACAAGCGCCCAGGGTTCCGGATTATTTTCCTATACACAGTTCTATGAAGTATCTGAGGACCGTTCCAAGCTGGTAAAGGTGGAGAACGCTGCTTTCTCGAGCGAGATGCAGGATGCTACGAGCGACTTTACTCTTAATGCTACAAATACCGCTCATTCCGCGGTGTACGACTGCTACAAGAAAGATGGAGAGTATTTCTATATGCTCCAGGATTTCACCCCGTCAGGATGGCAGGAAATGAGTCTGTGGTTCTCATCTTATTGCTTCAGAGACAAGATCAAATGCGATACGATCGGAGGCAGCAGCGTCTTAGCCGAAACGGGCTCAAAGGAGGTTAAAGTATGGCTGAAGGATTCAGCTGACAAGCTTTTTACAGACGGTGAGCAGTACGAGAAGGCATTGAATGCATACTGGGAAGGATACGAGAAACAGAAGAACTGCGAAGTAAGGTGGGTACCTTTTGGTGAGAAGTCACTCTTTGCAGATGGACTCAAGGAATCGCTCAAAGGATTTGATCCCAATTCTGATAAGCAGTCCGAATTGTATCTTGATTACAAAGCATTCTATGAAAAATACTACGAAAAGGACTATGTATTCGTAATTCAGGATAAACAGGAAGTTTACGGCTAATGTTAAAATAAGCGAAAGCCAATGTTTTGAAGGAGCCCGAAGATGGTAGATATAGGAAACTTTACGTCCGCATCTTTTGAGAACTTCGATATTGATCTGGTTCAAAATGAAGTAGGCGGCGGCACGGTTTCCATCGAGCAGATCGACGAGGCAATTGGAAACAACCCGGATGCCGGATCTATCGTCATCTCCGGCTTAAAGCAGGACACTTTCGAGTATTTCATTAAGCAATACGGCAAGCAGTTTAACGCGATCTCTTTTTGGAAAAACAAAATGGTTGAGGACTTATCTCCGCTTGGAACTCTAAGCGGAATTAAGTTCATCAACTGGTTTTTCAATCAGAGATCCGTTTCTTTATGGGACATGAGCGGGAATAAGTCTCTGAAAGGCCTTGGCATATATGACTTTTCCAGATTGCATGACATCAGCGAGATAAGGACCGCGCCTGATCTGGAATTCTTCGGGCTCGGAGATATTGTCTGGGCAGGCATGGTAATTGATTCCTTAAGACCTGTTGCGAACTCTACGGTCAGGCATTTCGAGTGGTGCGGAAAGACCGTTTCCGACCACGATTACAAATGTCTTGCAAACGGAAATATCGGTGTCTTGGACATAAGTCCTGCGAGATTTACGATGGACGAACTGACCGATCTGCTGGTACTGTTTCCGGAGACCCTTTCCGGCAGCATCACGATCCCCTACGTTACCGGAAGTGTCACGACTAAAGACGGGTGCACAACATATAACTATCTTTGTAAAAACAAAAAGGTCTGCGTTGCCGGAAAAGACGATGAAAGATTTCAGAAATACCTTAAGGATTTCGATGCCTTACTGAAGGAGAAACGAAGCAAGGTTAAAGATTCCGTTTGAACATCATGCCCCCGTGACATGATATTGAGAAGCTCTCCGGAATGCGTCTGTTATGCGCATTCAGGTGCCTGAGACATAGCAAAATACGGCATTTCCCGACAAACGTGTCCGGCACTTAGGACAGCCAGGTGATATAAATCACGGTTTTGAGATGCTATAATATAAAAGTCAATTGAAAATCATTTGATAATTGGAACCAAACGTGCGCACCGTTTTCCAGGCGGCGAACGCGCTGAAATATATATAGAACGGAATACTATTACAGATCTTTAGACAGTGGTGATCATGATCCTAATTTAGATTCTTTAGCACATAAAGCTAAATCTCGAAAAGGAGTAAAGCCAATGAATAATGACAGTAGAGAACAGCAGGTAGACCAGCTGTTAAGAGGCGTCTACAGAATGTGTGTTAACAGGGACAATTGCGACGGTTGTCCGTTCTATATCACCAAGTGTACATTTGAAGAACCCAAGCCCAGGACATGGTTTGACGAAGAGACCATTACTATCCAGACGGCTCCTGATATCGCGAGTGTTCCTGAAGAGCCTGCTGCACCTGTCGTTCCCGCTGCTCCTGTAGTTCCGATTGCTGAGGAAGTGGCCGAGAAGCCTGCTGAGAAGGAGTCAGAAGGCACGTGGATCGTGAGCACGACGATGGGCACGGCATTCACGAAGTATGTCTTTATCTGCTCCAAGTGCGGATACAGGAAAGAGTCATTTTTCTCGATCACACCCATTACTTACTGCCCTGAATGTGAGAAGCGCAAGGCCGGTCTGCTTTAATTGACAAACCGGCGGTTAGAAAATACAATCGATTTATTGAATATTATTCTTCAAAAGCCTGAAGGGGGTTCACACCATGAGCACGATTGAAAAGACTTTTAACGACGGCGAGATCATCATCAAAGAAGGCGACACAGGCAACACATTCTTCCAGCTTTTGGCAGGCAAGGCTGCAGTTTACAAGAACTACGGCAAGGCTGATGAAGTTCAGATCGCTGTTTTCGAACCCGGACAGTATTTTGGCGAGATGGCCGTAATCGAGAACTACCCCAGAAGCGCTACAGTCGTTGCTTTGGGCGAAGCTCAGGTCGACGAGATCGCAGCAGAAGAACTCAATGAATACTTCACACAGAATCCTGAGAAGATCCTTGCCATCATGGAGATTTTCGGCAGCAGGATCAAGAAGATGACTGAAGATGCAAACGAAGCCAAGAAGGCTTTGGACGATGCAAGAAGAACAAATTCCAAGGACAAGTATTTGAGCTTCTTCGCTCAGATGGCTCAGCAGTCGATCTACCTCACATCCAAGAATTTCAGACTTGAGCGTCCGAGCGCAGAAGAGCTCCGTGAGGCTTCAAGACTTGTTTCCAGCCAGAGCACAGGCGACGGCGAGACATACAACTACGGAACGATCATCTTCAAGGAAGGCGACGTCGGCAAGTGCATGTATATCCTCCACAGCGGCAGCGTCGGCATCTACAGCAAGTACGGTGCAGTTGATGAATTGAAGCTCCAGGAAGTTGAGCCTGTTGCATGCTTCGGCGAGATGGAAATGCTCTCAGGCGAGGCTCGTGACACCACAGCCGTTGCAGAAGTTGGCGACACAAGAGTCGAGATCATCCGCGCAGAAGATCTCCCCGGCCTTTTCAAGACAGCTCCTGCCAAGATCGACATGATCCTGAAGAACCTCTCATACCGTTTGAGAAGCATCACATACGATTACTTCAAGGCCTGCAAGGAGATCTACGATTCCGCAAACGGCTGATATCTGCATTAAGTGAAAATATTAATGGCGGTGTCTTTCGAAGGCACCGCCTTTTTTGTTATGTGAAAGTGTATCTGAAACGGGGTATTTTTCGAGGTTTCAGATACAGTTGCTCTGAGGACGCTTGTGCAAAAACTGAAGTGTATAATTATTGCCCCAAAAAAAGCCCAATAATTATACAAAAACGGCTTTTTGTATAATTTTAGCCCCATTTTTGCATCAATAATTTTACAGCGGGAGTCGGGCCATGAAGCGACTTGTAATTTTCCTTCAAAAAATTGTTTTGCATCCCAATTTTTCAAATAACAGGTACCAGTTTAAGCGCCAAGGCGTCCTGTCTGCCGAATAAATAAGTGCCGGTTCTTTCGCTGACGGAAAACAGTAAAAGTCAGCAAAGACCGGCACGTATGTCAAAAGGGTTTCTATTCCTATTTTCTTATCTTCAAACCTCTGCGTCAGCGAGGTCCTTCTGCTCTGACATTGCCTTGTTTGTAACTATCGTGAAGCTTCCTACAAAGCAGATGGCGAAGCAGATTCCGAGTGCCAGATTCCTGAATGCAAGGCCCCAGAGGATGATCATTGCAATGAACAAAGCTGTTTTTGTTACTGTGATCCCAAGGATCTTCTTTGTTGCAACTCTGGAGATGAGCTTATCCTCATACTCAGCTTCCTTTGCCTGGCCTGAACCGACAGAGCTTCTTAAATGTTCGATCATGGAGTGGTCGAAATATGCCATTTCTTTCTCGAGGCCTTCTGCGAAAAATCTTCTGCCCTCAACGAACTTATCTGTTGATTCTTCGAACCAGCGCTCAAGGCCCTTCTTTGTTGAAGGCTCGCCTGCGATCCTTCTGATCTCTGACAAACCGATGATGTACTTTTTCTTGTCGATCTTCTTTGTCATGAAGAAGATCTCTGACTGGGGCAGATCCTTGATGGTCTTGCCGTCAGCGGTAACGAAGCTCTGCTTTGCTTCTGTGAGCATGTTGCTCAGTACTTCATATGAGAGAACACTTCTTAAGCTCTCGTGGATCTGGATCCTGCCGTCTGCGACTCTCTTGAGCCAGAACTTTGAAAGTGTGTTGATATCTGTGCCTTTTACGTATTCCATAACTGTTTTCCTCGCTTTTCGTTTTGGTTTTGCTTTTGACAGCGTAATAGTAACAGGCAAACGGGCGTCAAAACGGAAAGTGTCACGAATGGCACTTTTATTGTCGTGAATGGAACAGATTTGTCGTAAAAGAACCTTACAAGGGCTTTTCCGCACTCAATCCGTAGTACGCGCGGTAGAGGATTATCCGGCCGCCAATTGTGTTCTCCGCGATGTATTTGTCGAGCAGGTCCTCATCCAGAGGCGCGCCTTCGATCGCCACGCCGTCAAGTATCGGAACGGCCTCCAGAAAGTTCTTGAACGATTCCCTGTCCTTGAAATATTCGCGCGTGTGGATTGGCACGAGCTCTGCGTGCGCAAAACCAGCTTTCAGCACATTCTCATAGTCGGTGATCGAGACCGGCACGGGATCTTCATAGCCCTGGCCGCCGCCCATTATGAGCTTTAAGTTCCAGCAGTCGTACTTGTCGACGCCCCTGATGAGAAGGTGCCCTCCGGGCTTCAAGCACTTTAAGATCCGGGAAGGATCGGTGCAGGTGTGGCGCGCAACGACGATGTCGAAATGCTCATCCGGCACATCCATGTTGAGATTGTCCATGACCTTGAAAGAGATGTTTTTGCGGCCGCTCTTTGCGAGATTTGCGCGCGCGGTTTCCACCATGGCAGGGGAGTAGTCCGTGCCTAGTATCTCTTTGCAGTCAGGGAAGAACTCTAAGATCTTCTCGCCGCCTGCGGTGCCGAGATCCAGGATGTGTGAATCCGGCGTGGCGAACGAACGAAGCAGACCGTAAAGATCCCAGTCTGTCAGGCACTCCTCGTGAATTCCATACTCATCGAAACTCCAATGAGCCATCTTCTCGAAATATTCAAAATCGCTATCGTGAGACATAAAAAAGAACCTCCTTTCACGAACAGCAAAACCTGCGGGGCAATGCCCCGTCCTACTTTGTCATTCATGATGAGATTCTAAGGTTCTTATCATTAGTAACCCCGCTCGATTATGAGCGTCGCGGCTGCAGAACGCGAATAACTAATTGATCTGCAACATATTTATTATACCATGCCTGCAGCCGCCTTAAAAAGACCCTTTACAGCAAAAAGGTAATATGTTACCATAATGCGTAATATATTACCTATCGCAGAAGCAGAAGCAAAAGCAAATGCAGAAGCCGATGGTAAAGGAATAAGGAGAAGAAATATGAGTATTGAAGATACGGTTAACAGCAACACTCTGGATTTCGAAGGGATCCCTTCCAGTTATTATCTTCTGGGACTTTTGAGCGCATTTGAGAACCGCTTCCAGGCGATGGCCGACAGCATGATGAAGGAGATCAGCTGGAAGCAGTTTTTCGCGATCATATGCATAAACATGTGTAAGGAAGCGCCGACGATAAGAGAACTGTCTGAGATATTGGGCAGCTCGCACCAGAACGTAAAGCAGATCCTCTTAAAGCTCGAGAGCAAGGGCTTTATAGAGTTCAAAGAGGACGGGAATGACAAGAGAAAGCAGAGGATCGTCCTCACGAAGAAGTGCATGAGATTCTGCGAAAAGAATAACGGGATGAGCATGAAGGTCATGGAAAAGATGTTTGAAGGTATCCCGGAAAAAGATCTCAAGACAACGATCAGGACGATCACGAAGATCGAGAAGAACCTCACGGAGACAGTGTAAATGAACGGAATAATCATATATAAATCAAAGTACGGCGCAGCGAAGAAGTATGCCGGATGGCTCTCTGAAGCGACCGGTTTCCCCTGCGTTTCCACCAAGGAAGCCGACATGGATAAGGTCGCATCCTGCGATGTTGTCATCGTCGGAGGCGCAGTGTATGCATCAGGCATCTCATGCACATCCTTCCTTAAGAAGAACATAGGAAAACTTAAGGGCAAGAAGATCTTAGTCTATACATGTGCGGCTTCACCCTACAATAAGAAGTTTGTTGATGCATTGATAGATATGAACATGAAAGACGACCTGAAGGGCATTCCCGTTTACTACTGCAGGGGTGCGTTCGACTTGAAGAATATGTCATTTGCGGACAGGACGCTCTGCAAAATGCTCAGGAAAGCGGTCGCCAAGAAAGATCCGAAGGACTGGGAGCTCTGGGAAAGCGCACTTATGGAATGCAAGGAAGATGAGAGTTGTGACTGGACGGACAAGTCCTATTTGGAGCCTGTAATAGAGGCAATTAATAATTAGTCTTATTCTTGTAATGAAGTTGCCCTGAAATTCTGATACAATGCTAAAATCAGTAACTTAAATTGGTGGGCGCATGCGATTAAAAGACTTATTAAGATTTAAGAACATTGTAATTCAGTGTCACGACAATCCGGACGCGGATGCTATTGCATCAGGGTTTGCGTTGAAGTGGTTTTTCGAGAAGAACGGCAAAGATGTCAGATTTATCTACAGAGGCCGTAATGAGATCAAGAAGAGCAATCTTACGATCATGGTCAAGAAGCTCGAGATCCCGATCGAGTATGTGCCCTTTATCAGTACCGAAGAGACGCCTGACCTTCTGATCACGGTCGACTGCCAGTACGGTGAGAAGAATGTTACCATGACAGCGGCTAAGAAGGTTGCCATCATCGACCACCACAGAAAGCTGGTCGAGACTGACGATAAGCTCTCCAACATCAACAACGAACTCGGCAGCTGTTCCACAGTCGTGTGGAAGATGCTGAGGGAGGAAGGATACGATCCGAACGAGAATAAGTATGTCGCAACAGCCCTTTACTACGGCCTTTACACCGACACGAACAGACTCTCGGAAGTATCGCACCCTATTGACCGGGACATGCTCGATTCCCTGAATTTCAACAAGGCTATCGTTACGGAGATGAGCAACTCCAACATCTCTTTGAACGAGCTCCAGATCACGGGAAAAGCGATCCTTAATTATGAATACTACGAGAGCAATAAATATCTTGTAATCGAGGCAGAACCCTGCGATCCTTCGATCCTCGGTGTCATCAGTGACTTCGCTCTTGAGACAGAGGGAGTTGATGTCTGCGTCGCATATTACGTAAGCCCTTACGAAGTTAAATTCTCCGTAAGAAGCTGCTCCAAGGAAGTCTATGCCAACGAGCTCGCAGCATACCTTGCTGACGGAATGGGCGGCGGCGGCGGTCACATCCTGAAGGCCGGCGGCACCATCAAGCCCGAACTTCTCACAAAGCCCGCAAAGGAGCTCATCAGGGAAAGACTGGCTCTCTATTACGATACATATCTCGTTATCTATGCAAAGGATACGACGCTCGATACATCCAGGATGAGACGCTATTCCAAGATCCAGCAGACGATGGGCACTGTAAGGCTTGCAGATGTTTTCCCTGTCGGAACACATATCAATATCAGAACTTTGGAAGGCGACGTCGACACAGTTATCGACGAGGAAGCTTATCTCATGATCGGTGTTGAAGGCGAGATCTATCCGATCTCCGAACAGAAGGTCAAGAGCAGCTATGAATTCACGAACTTCGTCTATACGAGAGATTTCGAATATGAGCCTAGGATCAGGAATTCCGGCACAGGCGAGATCAAGTACGTTCTTCCCTTTGCAAAGACAGTAAGGTCCCTCGGTACATCCATCATATTCGCAAAGCCTCTGGAGCAGCCTGTAAAGCTCTTCACGGCATGGACCGAGGACAAGTACTATTCAGGCAGAGTAGGCGATTATATCGCTGTCAGAGCCGACGACGAGCATGATATCTACATCATCAACAAAGATATTATGGACAAGTCCTATAAGGCGTTCTGATCACGGATTAAAAATGCAGATAATTTAAGGGCCGTCTCTTTTAGAGGCGGCCCTGATTGGTTAATTCATTACAGGTTACAGAAGTACTTACAGTCCGTACTTGGATTTTGTTGCTTCATCGAGAGCAGCGTCGTTAAGTATCTTCTTACCCTTTTCGATCAGTTCTTCGACAGTGTAATGCTTAACATATCCCGGCTTGATGCTATAGGTGCTGAGATATGAGTATACATAATACCTTTCTGTTTCCTTGTGATAGCAATAGAACTGCTCAACGCATGCGATCTCAAACAGTGTTTCAGGGTCATAAACAAAGAGGAGATCTTCTGCCTGGATATAAAGCTCGGAGCCGTTATTCTCGAACCATGCTTTGGTCCTTCTTTCATCCGTAAAATACTTCATCTCGCACTTCTTTATGAGGTCGCCGGTCTTGCTGTCATATTTAGAGATATAACCGTCGCCGACTACGTAGAAAACATTGTCCTTGAAGATCGCGCAGTCTACATAGTCGCCGTTGCGTTCAATTGTATATTTCTCCTTCAGCTTGTTATCCGTTACAAGGATCGTGCCTCCGTCGGAGAATAATATCAGTGACTTGTCTTCGGATGTTGTA
Source organism: Saccharofermentans sp. (assembly GCA_016292155.1). Lineage (GTDB taxonomy): Bacteria > Bacillota > Clostridia > Saccharofermentanales > Saccharofermentanaceae > Saccharofermentans. Next base: position 15,960 of record JAEFBC010000021.1, read on the forward strand.
ACATAAATATTCTTCGTATTGGAGAATTCCCAGTTATCCGGAATATCAATCGTATCGTAATCCATGGAAGACATGTCAACGACATAGATAGTATCTGTTATGAAAAGGAATGCTTTATCGAGACTCTTTATGTAAGTGCCGTTGAATTTTTTCGTATCAAAATCATCAGTCTTAAGTCCGGAGATCTTCAGTTCCTCTTTGTCTGAGCCGTCATAATTAAAGAACGTAAAGATTACAGAGTCAGATGAATAGTCTTTGCTGTAAGAGATGACCTTGCCAGAAGAGCAGATGTCACTGTACTGGAGATCCAGATTCATGAGAGTTACTTTCTCTTTTTTGGCATCGACCATACAGACGTCATTTCCTAAAGTAATGTAGAACTTACCGTCAATGCATTCAACATTTAATTCGGAGGAGAAAACATCGACATCACGGAGATCTTCTGTATAAGCCAGCTTGCCTGACTTAAGATCGATTATGCTGACTATGAGATGTGTTATATACTTCTGATCTTCGTTATCGGTCTCTTCTGTAGTGATAGAAGCGGTAACAAGATAATTCCCGTCTGAATCAAATGCCTGGGACGTGGAACCGATCGAGAAGCCGGACGGAGCTTTTACAGCCGTCCATTCGTCATCCTGAAGGGAACGCTTATAGCATATGATATCCGTATCGTATTTTGAGACTAAGTAGACGTCATCTCCTATAGCGCCGGTACTGATGTTTTTGTTGTTCGTGGTGAAAGAATAAAATCTGTTATCTTTCTTGTTTGCAGAGTATATATATTCGCCGCTGCTTAATATGAATTCCGGCATTCCGTTCTCGTTAAAGTCTCCAGCAGCAACAACCGAACTGCCTGCTGAATACCTGTGCAGTTCTTTTCCGGTCTCAAGATCATAGATGCCGATCACATCACCAACGTAGAAGACAACTGCGCTGCGCGAAGGCAGATACATGATGCCGGGACCCTCTGACAGCTGTGTATATTCCAGATCCGTTGACCACGTCTGACCGGTCTTGACGTTATAGATGGTAAAAGTCTTGACCGCGGGTACGAGGTTACTGAGCCTGTTTGTGTACCGGAAAGATGTATTGACTAAGTCTTTGGTGCTGACCACACAGAGGTAATCGTTATCAACAAACTTTATTTCGTGCACGAAATGAGCATCAATAGAAAAAGACTTGATATTTGATGTTGCAGTGTCAAAGATATTGATGTTGATATCATCAGTTGCAAAAGATGACTCGGTATATGCAAAACGGCTGCAGTCAGGGGAAATGCCGAGATCTGAGACAGCAGATATGTATTTATTGTCGCTTACCGTATAAGACGTTTCTTCTTTGCCGTCTCTCGAAGAAAGTCTTACAACAGTAGCTCCGCCTGTATAAACGATGATATCTGTCGATGAGAAACTGATATAGCTGTCACTGAACGGTACAGAAGAAGAGGGCTTATTATATACCCACATCTGTTTTCCGGAGGGAAGGTTATAAGCCTCGATCGAAAAAGGATATGTGATGACTAACGTCTCGTTGTTGGGAATATCGATCCTTACAGGATTATTCCTGCATGTCAGCTCGAAAAGAAGTTCGCGGGTCTCAGTGTCCCAGCAATAAGCGGTTCCTGCCGAGTCAACTGCCGCAAGATAAGCCTGATCGGCAGACAGGATGCTCTTTTCAATTGAATATTTACACTTAAAGTTCCAGGCTGCCGTGAATTCCAGACTGCTGAGGGATTTATATGCTGCGGTTGCATCTGCGATCGCACGTACAGCAGGTGCGGTTACGGGCTTCTTGTCTCTCTTATTGGAAGGGAGGGATGCCAGTGCCAGCTGGATAGCATCAGCTCTCTTGCCGTTCTCGAGAAGCTGCTCTGACTCGTTTGCAAGATAGACCGATCTGCTGCGCAGGGATTCCAGATAAGCATTGTTGATCTGTATCCTGCTGTAGAGCATGTATCCGCCGAAAGCGAGAACGCCTGCAAATGCTGCTGCAACTATAGCGGCAGCACGCTTCATCCTGTACTGTCTCGAGCGCCTCTGGAGCTCGTCGTATGAACATCCGAGAAGGCCTGCCGCAAGGCGGGGGAGCTCTTCCTTGTCCGCTCTGCTCAACGGCATTCTGTAATCGCAGGAGAGCGGTTCCACAGGCACATTTACCATGTGCGGGAAACCATTGGAATCAATGATCTCTTTCTCGATCGTGAGGAGCTCTTCAGGAATTACGTCCTGAGGTTCGCCGTCGCAGAGAACCGTGAAGATCTTATCTTTGGAGTGAGTCTTAAGGAAGGTCTGGATCTCTCTTTTGACCCACATTGATTCTTTAGTGTTGGTGGAGCAGATAACGATCAGGTACTCGGATTTTTCGAGCGCGTTGGTAATCGTCTCAGTAAGGTCGCTCGTGATGGGGAGCTCGTCCTTGTCTCTGAAGATACGTGTGATCTTCTTGTGCTCGATCTTGCCCTTAAGATTGTGGGGAACGTGGAAATGTTCAAGCTGTCTTTGGACATGTGAAGCGATCTTAATATCCAGCGGTGCGTGCTTGTACGAGATAAAAGCGTTGTAAAAATCTATCATGAAAGCCTCTCCCTTTTTCTTCCTTCAAGTAATAGTAACATAAAACTCTTTTGAGTACCTATATACCCCTATTACAGACGGGCAGGGGAGAATGTTGCAGTTTTGGCGGCGTGTTTCCGGCCGTCACTATCTCATTTGCCCGAAAAAATAGCCTTTAAGATAGAAAATCGCGATTTTCTATCTTTTTTGCCTTAAAAATGGCCGTTTGCGATAGAAAATCGCCTTTTTCTGTCATTTTCGCCACATAAAAAGGCCGTTTGCGATAGTGGAACGGTTCACCCGGCGCGGCTTACGATCGTCACTGTGCCCTTCTCGCCGTCGACGGTAACAACATCGCCGGTCTTAAGCACCGTGGTCGCATTGGAGCACCCGACAACGGCGGGGATTCCGAACTCACGGGCGACGATCGCAGCGTGCGACAGGGGCGCGCCGATGTCGGTTACGATCGCGGACACCTTGTGGAACGCGACGGTCCAGCCGATATTTGTGGCTCGGGTGACAAGGATCTCGCCTTCGTTAAGTTCGCCAATGCGCGATACATCGTTGATCACGCGGACTTTGCCGGTTACGATGCCTGCAGCGCCCGCAAAGCCTTTGACGTCGGCGGTGCTGTCTGTGCCGGAGGGGCGGCCGCTGACATAATAATCGTACCTTCTGGCAGGATCAGCCATCCATTTATCAGGATCGAACCTGCCGATGATGACGCCGGGGAAGCCCGGATAGGAGAGATATCCTGCAAAAGTCTCTTTGCGGGCAGGGATGTATGAGACGGCCGTCTTGTCGCCCTTCAACAGCGCGAACATCTCCTTGTAGCCCAGCATGAAGATGTCTTCGCCGATGCCGTTAAGCTCGCCCGCCTTAAGGCAGTACTGTCTGAACACGCAGAAGATGCGGACGCCTTTGCTCCTTATGTCCTCGCGAAAAGCATTCGCACGGATAAATTTCCCTATCTCTTTGTCGATCCACTTGCGCCTGGAAGGGTACTTCTCCTTGAATTCGGCGAGAGCCTCTTCGTATGAAGTCTTCTGGCGCTCCTGCATTGCGCGGAGGCTGGCGGCATTGGCAGCGCGGTCTTTAAGCAATGCATCGATGAATGACGGATCCTCGTAAGGTCTTGGCGCCATGAGTTCCATCTCGTCAGCAGACCTGTGGCCGCACTCGCGGATGTAATCCTCGCGGGTCATCTTGCCTGATGCGACGTCTTCCAAAAGAAGCGTCGGCTTCATGCACTCGATAATGCCGAGCGAGCCGCCCAGCAGGCGGTTTGCCATGTCTTCGCCGGCGATCTCTGAGATCTTTTTGCGCAGTGAGAAAAGGGGCACCAGGGAAGTGCCGCTCTCGGCCAGGATCGAAGCCAGGCCGTCATTTAACTTAGGCTGGAGAACCTCATCCCAGAATTCCATAAGCTCAGCGTTCGAACCGATAGTCTTTATCCGCCCGATGAGTTCCTCGGAAATGATATGAAGGTTAGCCACCATTTCATGCTTCTGCTTCTTTGTGAGCTTCGACTTTTCCTTAGGGAACAGAAGGTGCAGGAGGTTTTTTCTGAACGCCATTTTGTCAAAGGGCGAGACCGGTATCTCGCAGCCTTCGGGAATGCCGCCGACCAGGTCTTTTACGGTCTCATAAGCCTTCTCGCGGGATCTTCCGAAGCTCACCATGAGCGAGCACATGACAGATACGTTCATGTACGCCTGACCGCAGATGTTGTCAAGCCAGTCAGGGAGACCCAGGAACTCATTGATCTTCTCCAGCACGCTGAAGGTCATGGGGCTTACGGGCTTCATGAAGATCTCACCGACGTTGGTCTTGGTCAGGAATTTTGAGCCCGATCTCGTGCCGTTTACGTCGTAGTTTCTGGTGTAAAGCCTTGTAAGAGTCGTTATCGGGCGCGCCTGAAGGATATAGACTCTGCGCCCCTTTACGCACCATTCGATATCCATCGGAACGCCGTAGAAGAAGCGTATTGCGAGGCTGTATTTCCGCAGCGTTTTTGCGAATGGTTCGAGCTCCGCGCCCCCTTCGTAGGAATATTCCAGAGCGCCTATCTTAAACACTTCGGCGTTTTCTGTGCCCGACACGAGCTTCTCGCCCTCTCCGTGGACGTAGTTGCCGATAATGTAATCGTCTCTGCCGGTCATGACATCGGAGGTGAATATGACGCCTGCAAAATCAGCCTTTACGAATTCCTGGATCACGACGCCGATGCCTTCGGAGGCGATGTCATTTTGCAATCTGTAGTTCTCAACGCGCGCGTTTTCAGCTGATGCGGCGACTGTGTTAACAGCGTCCCTGATTCCGGGGACCATCAGATCGGTCAATGTCTCATACTGTCCTGCAAATGAATTGCCCGCGCCGTCTTCGCCGATCGCGGAAGACCTGACCGCATAAGTTTTAAGGCGGTCCAGCTTCGCGATCACCGCACCAAGTTCCGCGTTTGCCTCATCTGTTATCCTGCCGCCCCGGAAAGCATCCGCGGTGATAACGTAGCCGGAAGGTATGTTCATCTTCAGGTTCTGCATCATGAGTGACAGCGACGAAGCTTTGCCGCCGCACTTTTCGAGCAGTGAAGAAGGGATGGATCTTAAGTCAAAAATGTATTTCATGCCAGCAGGAGGTCGATCCTCATATCGATATATTTCTTAAGTTCTTTGTCCTTGTCGAGACTGATGCCGAAGTCGCGCTTCAGATCGTCCTTGCGGCAGATCATGAGCTGCATCGTGGAAGACAGTTCATATGCGATCAGGCGGCACTCCCGGTCGGTCTTCCTGCCGGCGTAGTGCTTCTTAACGTAAGGGAAGCTGAAGGATTCTTTAGACAGGTCGCGTTCGAAAAGCACGAATGGTGAGATCGCCTTCGTGAACTTGGGGTTCTCCACAAGACATTTAGCGACGATGAAATGAAGCTTCTTCAAAAGCTCCTTGGGAGAGATGTCCGACGCGATCAGTTCGGCGACGGGCTCTTCCTTCAGAAAATCCAGGTACTGCTTCTGGAAAGTCTGATAGATAAGGTTCTCGCGTGAGCCGAAGCAGTAGTTGATCATGGAGGGCTTAACGCCGGCGCGCTCTGCTATCTGGCGTGAAGTCACGTTGAGCGGATCGTCTGCTTCTTCCATCAGCGCGAATGTGGCGTCTATCAGTTTGTCCTTTGTAATGCCCAGTTTTATGTCCTTTTGCATGGTCTTACCTCAATTATTGTACGCGTTCAATAATACGATAGCACACGATATATGGATAATCAACAGAATGATATAATCGAAAAATACAGTTCGGGTTGTTTTCAAGAGGACAGATAAATGAAGAAAAGGACTGTTTACATCATTACCGGTACGGCATTAGCTTTAGGAGCCGTATTTTGCATAGTTAAGCTTGCAATAATGCTGTATCAGCCCAAAGCAAGCCTCACAGCTACAATGGCAACCTCTGTTGACAGCGTTTCAACGGAAGAAAGCTCTGATGCAGAACCGGCCGATCCTTCTGATGCAACAGCAGATGTTTACGCATGTCCGGTGGATTTTGAGAAGCTGCAGGGCTATAACCCTGATATTTATGCATGGATCTGGATCTATAATACAAATATTGACTATCCTGTAGTTCAGTCTCCCGGCGATGACGGTTTTTATCTGACTCACAACAGTGACCGCGAGTATTCTTCCGCGGGATCGATCTTCAGTGAACACGAATATAATTCCAAGGACTTTAATGACCCTGTAACCGTTCTTTACGGGCATCATATGAGGTCCGGCGAGATGTTCGGTAATCTGCAGAATTACTTCACGGACATTGGATTCTGGAATGCATTTCCGGTAATCCATATTTATTTGCCTGACAGAGAGCTCAGATATGCCGTGTTTGCGGCTGTTCCATATAATGATGCTCACATGCTCCATTACAACGACTTTTCGAACGGTGAAGCATATAAGGATTTCTTCGAAAAGATCATGTCAACAAAAAGCACGGAAGCAAGATTCCATGAAGAGGATGCTCCGGAGAACGGCGAAAAGGTCATAGTCCTCTCTACATGCCTTAACGGTAACCGCAATAACAGGTTTGTAGTTTTCGGGAAACTCATATATGACTCATCTGCGCAGTAGCTTTGTGCAAATTGCGACGGAAAATGCCGCTTTTTTGTTTACTAAGTGATTACAAATCTTAAAGATTTGAATCCTTTACTTGCTATTATAAAAACATATCATTCCTGAAGAAGTGAGGAGGCCGGATAGTGAAAAAGTTTATAGCTATGGTCACTGCTATTGTGGTTGTCATGGGTTTAGGCGTTACCGTTTTAGCCGAACCGAATGATGATAATTATGATGATGATTATTATGAAGATGATTATTATGATGATGAGGAGACACAATCAGTTACCTCAGCGTGTAAAGGTACATCACTGGATGATTCAATCATCGTTGAAGTATTTGATACAACCCTTACTTCTGAGCAGCAGGATAAGCTCTCAGCTTTTGTGACAGAAGATACTAATACTGCAGTTTACGATGTAAGAGCTTACTTAAAGTCAACTGGCGAAGAAATTACCCAGTTCCCTGACGGACTTATGGTTTCATTTACATTCAATGGGGATGATAAGATCGGGAGAGTATTGGTCTGGAACGGAGCCGGCTGGGATGATGCAGCTTTCTCCGGTAAAGTAGTTACGTTTTCTCATCTATGCCCTGTAGCATTCTTAGTAAAAAAGGCTACTACGAACACAAATGACAATAAAGACAAGACTTCTGCACAGACCGGTTATGACGGAGTGGTCTACATTGTTTCTGCAGCAGCACTCGCTGCCGGCGCAGCATTCTTCTTCAGCACAGCGAAAAAGAAGACTTCAAAAGAAGAGATATAATTTTACAGCCAAATAATTATTTCAGATCTTATAGGGTGTCCTGACGGATACCCTATTTCTTTTGCGTTATTCTTCAGCTTAACGGAGAGCCCTCAATGTTATAATTGCGGTAGCTTCTCAGATGGAGGAATTAACATGGTAAGACACGTAATCGTTTGGACGCTTAAGGACGAATATTCAGACCGCGAGAAGGCTGAGATCAAGGCCGGCATCAAGGCAGGACTTGAAGGCCTTACAGGCAAGATCCCCGGCCTTATTGAGATAAAGGTAAACACTGATAAGCTTGCAAGCTCCTCGGGTGATGCAATGCTCGATTCGCTTTTCGAGAGCGAAGAGGCATTGAAGAATTATTCATCCAATCCTCTTCACGTTGAGGTCGCAACCACTAAGGTAAGGCCGTTCGTTAAGGTCAGAAGCAGCTTTGATTACGAAGTTTAAAAGGTGGTAGAAACTATGAATGACATCCTTATCGGCACTTGGGCGTGGGGCACAGGTTCAAATGGTTCTTCGATGGTCTTCGGAAACAAGCAGGATCCGGAAGTCTTAAAGCAGTCCTTTGAAGAGGCGGTAAAGCTGGGTTTCACAAAATGGGACACCGCTGCGGTCTATGGCATGGGCACATGCGAGAAGCTTCTGGGAACACTCATTAGCGGCCACGACGATATTTTCATCTCGACCAAGTTTTTCCCGCCGAAGAAATATAAACAGGGCGCGCTCACGAAGTCTTTCAATGAGAGCATGGAGCGCCTTGGAAGGGATAACGCGGACCTTTTCTGGATCCACGTTCCGAATAATCTTGAAGCAAATATCCTGGAAGCAGTTCCGCTTATCAAGGAGGGCAAGATCAAGTCTTTAGGTACATCCAATGTGTCGCTCGACCACATCAAGAAGGCGCAGGAAGTGCTCGCCAACGAAGGTCTTAAGCTCGGTGCGGTTCAGAACCACTTCAGTCTTCTTAGAAACGACCAGCAGCCGATAATCGATTACTGCAACGCCAACGGCATCCGCTATTACGCATATATGGTCTTAGAGCAGGGCGCACTGTCCGGACATTACAGCGCAGAGCACCATTTCCCGCTCTTTTCAATGAGAGGATTATCATTCCCCAAATCAAAGTTTAAGAAGATCGAAGGTCTTCTTAATGCGATGCGCGGCATAGCTGAAAAATACAATATCGACCCGTCACAGGTGCCGATCCTTTGGACCATCTCCAAAGGTGCAGTTCCGATCGTCGGAATCACAAAGCCTTCGCATGCCAAAAAGCTCGCAGAAGCTTCCGGCATCACGCTTACACCTGAAGAGCTGGCCCTGATCGAGAAAGAGGCTTCAGCAACGGGCTTAAGACAGCAGGGCACCTGGGAACCCCAGTAACGGCTATATTTGATATAATTGGTTTATATTCCAAGAAAGGAAATAGGATTATGGAAGGCATAGAAAAAGTACTCGCATTTTTGGACAAGGTAAAGACTTATTATCTCGCTACGGTTGAGGGCGATCAGCCGAGAGTAAGACCTTTTGGTACGGCTCTTATTTATGACGGCAAGCTCTACATTCAGACAGGCAAGGTTAAGCCCGTTTCAAAGCAGCTTGCAGCTAATCCGAAGGCTGAGATCTGCGCATTCGATTTCCAGACAGGCGCATGGCTCCGTGTAGCTGGCGAACTCATCAATGATGACAACCGCGATGTTAAGGTAGCAATGCTCGAGAAGATCCCTGATCTTAAGTCTATGTACGATCCTGATGACGACAACACACAGGTTCTCTACTTCAAGAATGCTACAGCTACATTCAGCTCATTCACAGGTCCTCAGGAGACTATTAACTTCTAAGATCTTATGATTCAAGATATCTTTCCGCACAAGCTGGATAATCATTTTTATCCGGCCCGAAAAGCAAGCGCCAACAGTTTTGTTATGGCCTTCAGACATCAGGACATCCTGGTTAAAGGCGAGGAATTCCCTCGTGTAAGCCAGATAAATGAAGAGTACCGTGAGAAGCTCATCTATCTTTTCGCGGTCGACGAAGATTACTACTTCTTCCTCGACGCACGTGACGAGAGCATGGCGCTCCCCGAAGGATTTGAATTCGTTAATGTCAGGTCATTCAGGCGCTCCGGAACCGTCGAAAAGAAGAACGTGTTCCTCGCATTTACGGCGTTGCAGCTCGCCAACTGGTACCGCGGCAACAAGTACTGCGGCATCTGCGGTAAGGAGACCGGAATCGACGATAAGGAGCGTGCTCTCCGCTGTGAATGCGGCAACGTGATCTATCCCAGGATTGTGCCTGCAGTCATCGTGGGCATCACGAACGGCGACAAGATCCTTGTGACCAAGTATAAGACGGGCTTTGCGCATTTCGCGCTCGTCGCAGGATTTACAGAGATCGGTGAGACTTTGGAAGAGACCGTCGCACGTGAGGCGATGGAGGAGACCGGTCTTAAGGTCAAGAACATCCGCTACTATAAGTCACAGCCGTGGGGCATCGTCGACGATATCCTGGTAGGTTTCTACTGCGATGTCGACGGAGACGATACGATAAAGATGGACGAGGGCGAGCTCAAGGTCGCCGAATGGCGGACAAGAGAAGAGATCGAGCTACAGCCCGACGACTTCAGTCTTACAAACGAGATGATGAAGATGTTCAAAGAGGGGAATGCTTAATTCCCCTTTTTAATCTGCAGAATTCAGGATCGACTCTATCTCACTGTCTATCGCTTCAACTTCAGGGGAATGACCTTCATTAGTCCAATGCTCGTAATCAACATGGACGTTGTTATAGATCTCCTTTTTGAAGATAGAGATGATCGTACCAACCTCGTTATAGATCTTGCCGTCTTCAGGATGTAAACGGTGGCGGCATTCAATCTCATAAACAGCGCCCATGCCAATGCTGGAATATCTGACAGTGCCGCCATCTAACAGATCTTTTCTACGTGGGAAAAGCACAATGACAGCCAAAAGCAAAACAGCAACAATTACTGCTTTGGATATAGGTGATTTCTTTTTGTCTTTGTTCTTAGTCATGATATAAAGGTTCTCACTTCATCTTGCCAGCTAAGGAATAAGCAATAATTATAAACAAAGCAATAACGATCCCTATAACCGGAATACACATTTTTGATTTCGAGAACCTGCACATAGAGATATATACTGCAGCAGCAATCAGGACAGAAGATACTAAACATCCACAGATTGAAGCCCATGGCAGAACAGGAGATCCCTTTAGGACCTGAGTAATATTGGTTTCTGTTTCCGGTATTAATCGATTGGTTGTTAATGCGATAACTCCTTCATATCTGCCTTTAACATCAACTGTAAAAGCGGATGGCAATAAGCCATAAACAGGATGTGGAATATTCTCAATTTCCAGTTCAGATGCTTTACCGGAACAGATGTTAACAAACAAACTGTCAATTTCTTCTTTCGAAAGAACAACCTGATCATTCAAGGAATCTTTTAGAACAGTTTTATCTAAATCAACATAAGCCTGATGATCACTCGAAATTTCAACATTTCCGTCATACCTTCCAACAACGCGGACATCTTCAATTATTGACCATGAGAGATTATTGCTATCTGCTTCGCTAAATCCATTTACGCCTATCAAGCGTTTAGTAAGATGAACCTGAACATTGGGATGTTTATGATTTGAGTCTAGAGCAGGCAAAGTAAATATGATATTTACCGCTGTGAACCAGATGATAGTAAATAACAGTGTTGTAATAATGGTTTTTGCACTATGCTTTTTGTTTTTCATATTAATACACAAAAGGATTCTCTATATGGTGTCCGCATTAACAGCTGTGTTAATGCTATTCGGAATAATTGAAAAGATGATTGTTGAGAACACAATGCTTGCCAAAAGCCTGTGGCATCGTGAATCTCTCTTAAATACGTGCCTGACAGTATACCTTAAAAACCCCAATTGAAATTATAGCATGAGCACAAACCGATATAAATTGGGCAGGAAAAGCGGCGTATAGAAAATAGTTCCTGTATTTTGTGCAATGTGAATACGGCTAAAAGCCTTATTTTCGAACAGCGCCAATAACCCAGCAGATCGCGAATGCAACGATGTCAGTAATAACGATCGTTGATCCGACGGGTGTGTCGAAGGGGATCGAGAGGATGATTCCCGTAAGCGCACAGACCACTGAGAGGATTGCCGAGAAGATCGTTACCGACTTGAAGCTCTTGAAGATCCTCATTGCGGAGAGCGCAGGGAAGATAACGAGTGCGGATACGAGGAGCGATCCTACGAGGTTCATTGCAAGTACGATGATGACCGCGATGATCGTGGCGATCAGGAGATTTAAAAGTCTTGTTTTTGTGCCGACTGCTTTTGCGAAGCTCTCATCGAATGTGACCGCGAAGAATCTGTTGTAGAAGAGCACGAAAAGGATCACTACAACGATCGACAGAACGATGCTTAAGATAACCTCAGACTTAGTAAGCGTGAGGATTTTTGTGGAGCCGAAGAGCGAAGAGCAGACGTCGCCGGAGATATTGGACGAAGTCGGGAAAAGGTTCATCAGAAGATAACCGAACGCGAGCGCGCCGACGGAGATCATGGCGATGGCAGCGTCACCCTTGATCTTTGCGTTTTGGCCGGTCCAAAGAAGGAGGATCGCGCAGACGATCGTGATGGGGAGCGTTAGCATCATCTGGTCTGTAAGGCCTACTACGGCAGCGATCGCCATAGCGCCGAAAGCCACGTGTGACAAGCCGTCGCCGATATATGAGAATCTCTTCAGTACGAGGATGACGCCGAGCAGTGAAGAACAGAGTGCGACGAGCACGCCTACGATGAGTGCGTATCTAACGAAAGGATAAGAGAGGGCTTCAATAAGGGTTTCCATTAATTTGAGCCTCCCTCAAGATATGCGCTTCCTGCAGCGGAATTCTTATAATCCTCAACAGTGCCGAAGAAGAAATCATTGCCGATATGAAGAATGTGCTTGGCATACTTAATTGATGACAATATGTCGTGAGAGATCATGATGATCGTGATGCCTTCTTTATTGAGCTTGCTGATGAGCTCATACATTTCGTTGGTTACGAGGGGATCGAGGCCTGCTACGGGCTCGTCCAAAAGGAGCATCTTCTCTGTAGCGCACAGGGCTCTTGCAAGAAGGACTCTTTGCTGCTGGCCGCCCGAGAGGTCGCGGTAGCACCATTTCGCGAGATCGGCTATTCCAAGGCGCTCCATATTCTTATGAGCTCTTTCCTTTGCAGCCTTGTTGTAGAAAATGTGCCTGCCGAGGCTGTTCTGGCATCCGGAGAGGACTACTTCATAGACTGAAGCAGGGAAGTCCTTCTGTACGATGGTCTGCTGCGGGAGATAACCGATAACAGATGCGGTGAGCCCGTCTGTATATTCGATAGTGCCTCCGAGGGGCTTCTGGAGACGGAGGATCGTTCTCATGAGCGTGGATTTGCCCGCGCCGTTCTCGCCGACAATGCAAAGATAATCGCCCGATTCGACGCTGAAGCTTAAGTCCTCAGCCAGGGTGATATTCTCATATCCGAGTTTTAAGTTCTTGCAGATCAGCTGCTCCATTGATGCCTCTTCTTATTAATAGGGTACGGAAAAGTATTATAGGAGCGCGTGCTGGGAGTGTCAATATGAAACTGATTATCAGTTTCACAAAATTTGCGTTTCCGGGCGCTCCGTCCGCCCCATTTGCAAAACAATACACTAACGATACACTAGACCTGTAACATACTCTTGACGGAGGTTCTCATGTACAGAGTCTTGCTCGTTGAGGATGACAGCCAGATAAGGCAGGTCATAGGTGATTATTTCGGGAGGCGCGACCGGATCGCGCTGGATTTTGCCGAGGACGGAAATCTGGGCCTTAGTAAGATCCTCAACGAAGAGTATGATCTCTTCCTTCTCGACATAATGATGCCCGGCCTTGACGGCTTTGAGCTCTGCAGGATCATAAGGAAGAGGTCGGATAAGCCGGTCGTTTTCCTCACCGGAAAAGTCAGGGAGGAAGACGTTCTTTACGGCTACGAACTTGGTGCGGACGATTATATCGTGAAGCCTTTTTCGATAGCGGTCTTGTATAAAAAGCTCCTGGCGATCCTTGAGCGCGCAGGCACGGAACATGTGGAGCGCAAGATCTTAAGAAGCGGGCAGATAGAGCTCGATCCCCTGAAATTCGAAGTGCGCGTGGCAGGGGACGTGGTCGATCTTCCACCTAAGGAATATGCGATCTTGAAGTACATGATGGAGCACCCGAGCGTTGCAGTCACGAGAAAACTTCTGCTGGCAGTGGCCTGGGGCGGGGATGATTTTATCTCCGAGCGCGTTATCGACAACCGCGTCAAGAATCTCCGCAAAAAACTTCGCAAAGAAGGTGACCGTATCAAGACCCTTATCGGAGTCGGATACAGGTTCGATTAAGGAGCGTCCTTAAAAAGCTTTTCGCTTATGAGGCGGGCACGAAGGGCGGCCGCAGGTAAACGGGGAGGAGTTACATCATGAAAAGAAAGAATTATTTCCATTTTGCAGCCGGAAGAGTGATCACAAGCCTGCTCATAGGGGCTGTGCTCTATACTGCTGTTACGATGCATTTATCGAGCGTGTATCAGTCGTCTCTTGTAACAGGTTTTAATGACAGGGTGACGATGTATAAAAAGATGATCACCAACTATGATGAGGGCAGATACGGCAACGGTTTTTTGAGCATTGTTACTAATTTCTATTCGGCCGACTATATAAGGTTTGCCAAGGTCAGTGATGACGGAAGCATAGATACTTTTTTCGAGACAGATTATAACGTTATTCCGGTTGAAGACCACATGCATCACTGGTACTACGTTACTGACGATCCGGAGCTTCTGGCCGAAGGAAAGAGGGTTGAAACGATCAGCCCTGCAAACGAAGACTGGGTGATCGAATATATAAAGTGTGATGAAGTACGGAAGATCTCAGAAGAAAGCAACTGGAACAGGGAATTGACCAATGGCTGGGATCTGTGCGCCATGACCGATAATTACTATGCAGACAAGCTGGTGTGTGTTTCATCAGAGTTCTGCGGAGCTTTAAGGTATGCTCAGCCGGATGTCAAATCGTATTACTATGATGAAGACGGGCTGCATATAGGAAAAGTCAAAGAATCCGGAGCTGACTATATATTTGGGGATATTTTTCCCGCTAAATGGGATTTTACGGATCCTTCCAAGAAAGATCTTTATGTGACCATCGATCAAGAAGGGTTTGCGACAAGCCTTCTTATCTTCCCGGCTTTAAAGAAACCCGAAGTGTTTTTGAAGGATAATGCCGGCATCTTATCGGCTGCTGATCTGGACAGTCTTATCCGTGAAGCTGACGCCGCCAGTGAAAAAGAAGACAGTGAATATACTGTTTACAGTTACGACAACTATAAAGGTAACGAACACCAGTACGTGATATTTAAGAAAGGCATTCCGAATACCAGAGGTGTCGTAGCAGTATTCAGCGTCGACGGTCAAAAATACCTGGCCGAATTCGTTATATCATGTGCACCGTTCGAGGAGTTTTACAGCCCGTTCCTGATCACTTCCGGCATCATTCTTCTGGTGATCTGCCTTGCGACAGCTCTTATCCTGGCGGTCAGGCCGTACAGCCAGTATAAGAAGGCATACGAGAACAACAACTTCAAGAACAATCTCATCGATTCTCTGGCGCACAACATGAAGACACCTTTGCAGATCCTGGGCGGCTACGCAGAGAACCTGAAGGATGTAGAGGCGGGCGAAGAGAAGGACCGTTACGCAGACCAGATCCTTGCCAAGACCGCTGAGATGAATAAGGACATCGAAGCGATCCTTAAGACCGCCGAGAAGTCTGACTTAAAGCTTAGCAAAGTATCAGTCAGATCCTGTGTGAAGGAGGCTGCGGAAAAGGTTGGCGCAGATCTCATCATCAGCGGCGACCGCGAGATAAAGATGGATAAGGATTACTTCTCCCAGGCCCTTTACTGCCTTATCGACAATGCTTACAGGTATAAGGCCGAAGGCGCCTCGATCGACGTGAAGATCGATAAGAACGATATCGTGATCACGAATAAGACCGACAGCGATAAATTCACTCCGGGCACGGGCCTGGCACTTGCCGGAAGGATATTGGAGCAGCATAAGCTTGTGCTTGATACGAAGCTTTCTGACGGTACTTTCAGAGCCAGGATAGGAAAGAAAGCCAGCAGGAAATAAATTCAGTATAAGATAGTAGGAAGCCCCCACTCAAAAGCTGTCCCGTGTTACAATATCAGGCAGCTTGCGCGTGGGGGTATATATATGAAAAAGGAACATGTCGGTCTTCTGATCCTTTCTATCATCGCTCTTTTCATGTTCGGGGCAATGATGTTCTTTCTGAAGGACCTGCTTTTCGGAGATGTAAAGGCGACCTATGAGGAAGCGATGTATAACCCCGGTGCCTACAGCGAACAGTGGATCTCGCTGGATGTATACGGGTGCTTTGGCGAATACTGCGAAAAGACTGAGACCGAATACTTTATCCCGACAAAACACACGTACTACTATGTAATCTGGCTCGATGAAGGCAAGGTAATGCCTCTTTGTGTTTCCAAAAAGGCAGAAAAGGAATACCTGGACGCTTTGACAGATGCCACATACAGCTATTTATACGGCGAGACTCCAACGATCCAGATGGCGCCGCATACGTTTACCGGAACAGTCTCGGTACAGCAGTCAAAAGCGGGGTCATTTTATAAGGAATATCTCGACTCGATCGATGTTACTGCGGAAAACGAGTGGGAGATCAGCAACGTCCTTCTCGTATGCACCAGCACCAGAGCAAGCACATTCCTTCTGGTTGTCGTTATTATGCTGATTCCTATACTCGGTATCGTAGTCGTAGGCGTCGCAGCGGCTAAGAACAACCGCAAGAAGCAAAGGCCCGAGGAGCTGTATCTGCCGAGATAAACAGGTCAGCGATAAAAAGATCAGATGTTCTTTCCGGCCTAATTTACCCTGTTTTCGAAAAAGTAATTTGCGATAGGAACGATGAGTCTCGCGTTGGGCTCGTTGAGGCTTATCCTGAAGATGGGCTTTTTCTCATCTCTTATATAGATTTCGGCATAATTTGCCGCATAGGA
>JAEFBC010000022.1 GCA_016292155.1 Saccharofermentans sp.
CCTGGATCTTTTCTTCGTTTCCTTTTTTCTTACCGCATCCGGTTATCATTACCGAAGATGCAAGTAAGGCAGCCG
The DNA here is from genome assembly GCA_016292155.1 of Saccharofermentans sp. Lineage (GTDB taxonomy): Bacteria > Bacillota > Clostridia > Saccharofermentanales > Saccharofermentanaceae > Saccharofermentans. The sequence continues at coordinate 76 of JAEFBC010000022.1, forward strand.
CCATCAATACGGCTGAGATTTTCTTTAACGTGCCCATAAATACCTCCTATTGTTTTAATTTTCCCCATATTGTTTCCTGTTCTTTATCCTCTTTCACTGACAACGGTCTTGGAACGGTCATTGATGATCTTGATGACATCATCTAAAGACTTCTGGCCTGTCAGATATGCAGGCATTTCTTCCTTTACGATCACAGAGATCGACGGATCCTCCGAAATACTGCATGAGCATGAGCGGATCACTTTCTCATACACATCCACAGCACTCTTGTCGACTTCGCACCACGCCAATCCGGACGACATAAGTTCCTGTCTTGAATACTGCGATTTATTCCTGTTGTAATTCGCATTATATTTATCAATCGACTTGAGACCGGCCTTTTTGAATGCCTTAACATTTACAGGAGTGCTCGTATCATATTCTGCGAACTTTTCCTGTATTTCTTCCGAGAACAATGTCTTAATGAATTCAACGCATACCTTTTTCGCATTCGTCTGCGCGGAGATTCCAATCGATGAAGAAACAGCTATTGCCGGTCCTCTTCCGTCACCTGAAGGAAGTCCCATTACCCTGATATCCTTTAAGCTGTCGCCATAGAATCTAATTAGGTGAGGCAGTGTAATGCCGACATCGTAAACACATCCGCGGCTGTTCTTTTCGACGGGAGTGAACGGATCAGCTTCTGTATTTATGATCTCACCTGAATTGTCCTTAATATATTCTGACAGTTCGCGGAATGTCTTATTATCAAAATCCACACCATCACCTTTAAGATAGGCGTCGGGCATTACGCTTAAGCAGGTATTGAGATAACCTGTCTGATTTCTATATATCCTGATAGGGTCGGTTCCGTTGCACGGTCCTTTGACCAGTTCTTTATACTGGTCGTAAGTAAAACCATACTGCTTGTCACCTACGGCAGATGACGGAACGACTATTCCGGTTACAGTGAATGTAATCGGATACTGATACAGCTTGCCGTCTGTCTCACAAGCCTTGATGACATTATCGAAAACACCATTTACCTTGATCTCATTCTTAAGATCAAGAAGATACTTGCTGTTATTGAGGTTGGAATACTCATTTGATCCGAATACGATATCAGGACCATCACCGTTCATGAGATCTAACGCCAGCTTATATGAGAGCTCGGCTTTGGCTTTGCCTGCCTTCTCATCGTAATCCTCATCCCAATAACTGATCTCTCCGCTGCTGATCTTTTCCTGTATTGAATAATCGTCATCAAACTCAATGAAATAATCGCGGTTTGTATCATTGAATTTGCAGACAGCCTCGCAAAGAGCATAACTGTAATAATTCAGCGAGGTCACTCTTATTATGTTCTTGCCTGCATGAGGGTTCTCATTTTCGAGCGTCAGAATATACAGATAAGTGATTGCTGTGTTTGCATCAAACAATTCGTCCGTGAGCGTCGGTGAGGAGGCCAGATAGATGCGGTCATCCTTAATGTCCAGAACCGACATGTTGTATGTATCATTACGGTTGATATTGCAGGATGAGAAAGAGAAATACTCTTCCCTGCATTTCTTCTCAAAATTGAACCTTCTGATGCCTTCCTGGTCGATCACGACATTTCCCACACCGGAAATATATCTGGCCTGAGACATATTATTCCTGAACCATGAGACGTCATCCAAATATTCAGAACCCTTGCCTGTATTAAGATCCAGCTCATAGAACCTGGTGTCCCAGCCGGACGAGTAATCAGAGCCCGGGAAAAGGATCTTTCCGTCACCTAAATAGAACACGCCTTCTATATAGTCGATATTTGCATTAGGCGCTATGGAATCAAGCTTATATCTGGCCTCTTTGCCGTCAGGAAGCTTTACTTCGAAGATATACTGGTTCGACGAGGTGTAGGACTGGCAGATAGTGACACTGTAGTCTTCAAAATCATACGCGTTCTGCACATAAACCTGTTCCCTGCTCTTTGCTTCAACGAGTTTTTTAAATTCGCCGGCTTTGACATCATAGGAAACATTCATTGTTTTCTGTTCCCAGCTGGCTCCGTTCTTTGCAGGAGTGATCACCTGGAGAGAGAAACACAAAGCATTGTCCCTGATCCTGAAATCCTCATTAGCCATCCAGGATACCGCAACACCATTGTCCTTCAATACCTGTTCATCGGTCTTATTCTTGTCCGCATCTGTTCTTATCGTCTTGATAAGCTCTGAATAATCCTTTGGATCAAGTTCGAATATTCCTGACTCATCGATCTTTTGTCTTAGATCGATCGAATCAACCATCGATCCGTCTTTGCCGTAGAATTCAAAGAAACTTTTCTGCAGTTCATTGTAATCTGCCGTCATCGGATCCTGACCCTTAGGAACACTTTTCTGGACTTCCACATGGAATATGGCAAGTCCGTCAGCAGTACCGACATATTTCGTGCTGAAATACTCAACATCAGGCGCGTCAGCGTACTGACCTCCTACAGTTGCCTTGTGGACTGAATACCATTTACCATCACCGGGAACTTTCCCGTTCTTACCCTTTTTGTCACCACCGCCGGCGTCGCATCCGCACATAGCAATGGAGGTAGCAAAAAGGAGCGCTGCCAAAACAGCGGCTGATAATCTCTTAGCCGGAATCATAAAACTCTACTCCTATTATTCTTTTATTTCCCCAATAAGTACAATCCCCATATTGATGTACTTATTGTGATTATAGATAAAAACAACCCCCGGGACTATTCGTTCCCGGGGGTGTGATTCACTAAAATTTCAGTCTGGTGTTAGTTCAATTTGTCGTAGCCGAAGCTGAATTGATCTTATCGTAATCGTCTTCGGTTACGAATGAGAAGCTTGTATCCGTTACCGCATTGATCACGAGCAGGCTGGTGTTGGGGTTAGTAACGAGGAACCCGTAATAAACGGAATCCCACTCTTCATCCTTAACATTCTCTCCGTCCATCCACATGCCGTCGTTCTCCAGAACAACAAGCACAAAATTCTCTGCTTTAAATGCGCTGTTATTGCGGATCAGTCTCTGGATCTCATCTCTTGTTATACCGTAGTCCTTATATGTTGTGGTCAGCTGCTTAACGGCATCGTCACCTGAATACATCCTGTATTTGCCTGTGAAATAATTGTCTGAAGTATCCTCATAACTCTTGTAATACTTGAATGTCTGCTGCTTTCCGAATTCAAGATAGGATCCGTCTTCCATTGCGACCCAGTTGTTCTTGATTATCTTCTTGACATACCTGTCATTGACATTAGTCTGTCTGTCATTTGCATCATCGATGGCATTGAAAAGTTCGAAAGGATTATTTACCTGACCGTTATCTATAGCATCCTGAACATCTGACCAGATAGTAGGAAGTGATATTGCCAGTCCGAAAATAAGAACTGCGGAAAGGATCAGTCCGGCGATAGCTTTGCCCCTGCCCGGTTCATTCTTCCTGTTAGCAGAGATCAGGCCTATAAACGAGAATATAAGGCCTAAAGGAGCTGTAATTCCCATAGAGCACCAGCCGATAATGGACAGTGCAAGACCGGCGTTACAGAAGCCATTGCTCTTGGGCCTGTTGCCCCTGCCCTGTACAGGCTGGGTTATAGGCTGTGCATATACAGGCTGGGCCGGAACGATCGGAATTGCCTGCGGCTGCTCTGCAGGTGCTGACTGAGGCTGTGCAGACTGCTGCCAGTACTGTGTCTGCGGATTCGGGATCTGAACAGACTCCTGAGATGCAGGCTGAGGTGCCGGCTGCTGAACGGGCTGTGCTACCGGAAGAGGGCCTCCGCAGCTGGTACAGAATTTTGAGCTTCCGTTATTGAGAGCTCCGCAATTAGGACATACTGCCATACTTCTTAATCTCCTTATTCATATATTCCAAACGACCCGCCTTAAGGCGGATCGTCTTATTCGCTGTCAGTTTTATGTTCTTCTTTTGCTTTGGCCTTAGCCTTTATTTTCGCCTGCTCTCTGGCTTCCTGCTCATCCTTGGTCTTCTTCCTCAAAGCAAGCCAGGGAACTGCGATCTCTCTATAGATATAAGAAAGAATTGCTGCAAGAGGGATAGCAAGGAGGACACCCGGTACGCCCCAGATCTTTCCGCCTACAACGAGGAAAACGAGAACGAGGAATGCCGGTACTTTGAGCGCTGAACCGAAG
>JAEFBC010000135.1 GCA_016292155.1 Saccharofermentans sp.
ATTATAACGAAGAAGGAATAATACAAGGAGATAGATTATTCTTCTCGTTTGAAACCGCGAAAACACCTCTGGATGTAAGAACAATAGATAATCTTATCAACAGGCATTTCAGGTAAAACAGTAATCAGTACGCTCTCGAATTAACAAAATCCTGAGTGATGTTCTGCGTTGTATATGCTGACTCGTCGACGTAAACGTGCTTGGGGATCTCCTCGCCGTTTCTGTATTTCTCGATGAGCTGCTTGATCTGCGGGCCGAACATCGGGTTGCACTCGACGCAGAGATTGATCTTGCCGTCGTGGCAGTACTGGAGGGCTTCCCTGGTGGCGTCGAAAGTAATGATCTTTACCTGTCCGCCGTTGCCGTAGGAGATTCCTGCCTCGTCGAGCGCTCTCATAGCACCGAAGGTCATGTTGTCGTTCTCGGAATAGAGGACATCGATCTCTTTATTGGTCTTGAGATATTCAGTCATGACCTCATATGCCTTGGCTTCAGTGAAGTCGCCGTAGAGCTGGCTTGTGATCTCCCAGTTCGAATGCTTAGCGGCAGCATCTTCCAAAGCTTTTGTTCTCATGATCTGCGCGGTCGCGCCAATTGTTCCCTGAAGGTGAAGGATCCTGGCGGTTTTATCTGCCGGTATCTCGCCTTCAAGCCATTTTACCGCGAGATTTCCCTGGTGCAGGAAGTCGGAACCGATGTTTGTAAGGTAGAGATTCTCGTCGTCTACAGCAACTGATCTGTCCATGATGATGACGGGAATATTGGCGTCGCGGATCTCCTGAAGAATCGTATCCCAGCCTTCTTCGACGGTGGGTGCGATGAGTATGAAGTCAACGCCTTCAAGTATGAAGCGGCGGATTGCTGCGAACTGGTTATCCTGTTCCTGTCTCGCATTATCCATTATGAGTTCATAACCGGAGTCGTCAGCAAAGGTCGATGTCACAGACCTGGTGTTTGCGACACGCCAGTCGGATTCGGATCCAACCTGCGAAAAGCCGATCACGTAAGGCTTGTTGGAAGGCTCAGCCTGCCTGGAGCCAAGGCATCCGGTCATAGCGAAAAGCAGAGCAAAAGTGAGCAATAAACTACAGAATCGTTTCATTATCTATGTCCGCCTTTCCCGGCATCTCAATGCTTATGGAGGTGCCTTCCTGAGGCATACTCCTGATATCGAATTTACAGTCCTCACCGTAGAGGAGCTTTAATCTCTTGTATGCGGAAGTGAGGCCGAAGCTTGTCGTATCCTCTTTGAGGACGCGGCTCTTCAGGCTCTCGAGTTCCTCATTGTTCATACCAAGACCGGTATCCTGAACCTTGAGGATTATCCTGTCGTCTTCGCGGGTGCCTGTGACTATTATCTTACCCTTGCCGCGCTTGGGCTTGAGGCCGTGGTAGATGGCATTCTCGACCAGCGGCTGCAAAGTCATCTTGGGGATCTTCGTGCCTTCGATCGAAGGATCGATATTGATCTCATATTCCATGATGTCCCTGTAGCGCACCTGCTGGATCTCAAGGTAACTCTGGATGTGCTGCTTTTCTTCTGCGATCGTAACGATGTCACGGCCGTCGCTTAAGAATGAGCGGAAATAAGATGATAAGCTCGTTACCATCTGCTCTGCCTGATCGTTCTTGCCGATCTCGATGAGCCAGACTATCGCATCAAGTGTGTTGTAGAGGAAGTGAGGATTGATCTGCGCCTGGATAAGCGAGAGCTCGATGTCACGGAGCTTGATCTGCTCCTGGCGGTTAAGTTCGATCTGCTTATCAAGTCTTGCCGCCATATCTTCGATACCTGTCGAAAGGAGTGCCAGGCTCTCATCGTCAGTCTCTACAGGCGTCTGCGGGCTCAAGTCGCCGCTGCCGATCTGCTCAACACGGTCGTTCATTGCAACGATAGGGTCGGTGATGCTTTTCGAGAGCTTGACGGCACGGCTCAGGACGAGAGGGATCACGACGATCATGACAAGAACGACGAACACGATCTCGATCGAGAGCAAGAAGTCGATCTGCTTCTGGATGCTCGCCATCTCGCCGGCCTCATAGTAGAGGTAAGAATACATGTAGTCTTCGATGAGCTGCGTGCTTACGTAGATGTTCTTTTTGAGCTGGTCCATGCGGTCGTCGTAGCTCGTGGTCTTCTCGATGCTCTCCATGTAGCCTGTGAGCTTGTCGCAGAGTGAGAGGACGTTGTTGATGGTCTTACGGCCGTCAGGATTTGAGGTGTTTTTCAAGAGGTCTTCAGCAAGAGACCTGGCTGATTTTACGTCGTCCCAGGGCATCTCATCGCTGTATCCGGTGACGTAGAAATACATCTGCTCGTCGACCTGCTTCTTGAAGTCTAAGTTGAAGTCGGATACTTTGACGATGTTGCCCGATACCGATGCGTACATGAGGTTACGCGTAAGGAGCATTACGAAAATGCTGACGAGAATGACAGCTATCGGAATAAACATCTGAAGCATAAGACGGTACATCTTTCCATGTACCGTGTTCTTGTTCAACCTGTCGGGCGGCAGCTTCATTCTTCAGGAATTTCCCCGTTTCTATACTGGCTCGGCGTGCATCCCTGGTTCTTCTTGAATACGA